>JAQTPU010000107.1 GCA_028712575.1 Candidatus Iainarchaeum sp. | reverse complement strand
AAAACACTTGACATTGACATGGAATACATAAGGATGAATACAGAGAAGAAAGAAGAAAAAGATTAGTGATTTTTATGGCAAAGGGAAAAAAGGAAGACGTTGAAATTCTTGAAGAAGACGAGCTTGACGACCTTGAAGACAAGGAAATGAGGAAGGGCGAAGAAGAAGAGGACCTCTCGGGCGGGGAAGATGAAGAAGAGCCCGAGGCAAAAGCAAAAAAAGAAGGCCCTTCAAAGGCAAAGGAAAAAAAGGGAAAAGACAGGGAAATTCCGCCTGTAAAAAAGGAAGACTGGGAAGGCCAGCCTCTGCCTTACTGGGTAATGGCGCAGATTGCATTTATTGCCGAAAGGGAAAAATTAAGCAAGCAGAAAGTCGATGCGCTTATTGAAAGGATAAAGGAAAAATTCGGCCTGCTTACTGTTGAGGCAGGGGAAGCGGTCGGGATTGTTGCCGCACAGAGCATCGGCGAGCCGGGAACACAGCTGACATTGAGGACAAAGCACTATGCGGGCGCCGCAGAAGTAAGTGTTGGTTCTGGAATACAGCGGGTTGAAGAGATTGTGGACGGGAGAAGCAAGTCGAAGTATCCCACAATGACTATTTTTTTGAAGCCGCCGCTTAACAAAGACAAGGACAAGGCATTGAAATTCGCAAACAAGCTTGTTGAAGTAAGGCTCAAGGATGTTGCAAGCCTGCATGAGGATTTCCGGAACAGCACAATCAGCATTGAGCTTAATGAAGACGGGTTAAAGGAGCATTATCTTGATGAAAAGGAAATGATTTCAAAAATAAAATCCGGAATAAGGCTTGAAGCCCACCAGAAGAAAAATATTGTCGAGCTTAATTTCAAGAGAGAGCCGCTTATAAAAATCAGGAAGGCGATTTTGAAGCTCATGAATTCAAGGGTTCAGGGAATAAAGGGAATTGAGAAAGTGCTTATTTCAGAGGAAGAAAAGGAATTTGTAATAAAAACTTCGGGCTCGAACCTTAAAAATATCCTGAAGCTAGAGGAAATCGACCCGGCAAGGACAACAACAAACGACATAATGGAAACAAGCCTTGTCCTCGGGATTGAGGCCGGGCGTGCGCTTGTCGTGAACGAGCTTTACAAGACATTCAAGGACAACAGGATTGCGATTGATGTCAGGCATCTCATGATTCTTGCCGACCTGATGACATATAATGCGGAAGTGAAGGGAATTGTAAGGACAGGAATCAGCAGGGAAAAGGCAAGCCCTTTTGCAAGAGCCGCATTTGAAGAGACAGTGAAGCATCTTGTTGATGCAAGCTTCAGGGGAGAAAGCGAAGAGCTGCAGGGCGTTGTTGAGAACATTATTGTGGGCCAGCCCGTAAAAGTCGGGACAGGAATAGTCGAATTGGTAATGGGAAACCCCAGGGCCGGCAAGGGCAAAAAGGACTGACGCAAAAAGGAATTAATAAAAAGATTTGTGTCGGGAATTCTATTAATTGGTTTTGTATATGGTTGATATAGACGCGAATAAGGAAATCAGAAGGGCCGTTGATACGGGCGAAGTGGAATTCGGTTTCAAGCAGTCCGAGAAAAACGTTTTAAAAGGTAATGCAGAGTTAATTATCTTAAGCTCTAATGTCCAGAAGCGGATTATGGAAAAAATGCGGCATTATTGCGCTGCGGCAGGGACGCCGCTGTATAATTTTCCGGGCAAATCAGTGGAACTGGGCAGTGTCTGCGGAAAGCCGTTTGTAATTTCCTGTTTGTGCATTGGGAAAGCCGGAAAAAGCAGGGTTTTGGACCTCGCAAAGAATAAAAGACAGTGAAGCCGATGAAACTTGGAGCCGATGAAATTTTTTATCTGAATGCCCTGAATTCGGTTTCCGGGGCGAATGCACGCGACTGCGTTGTACAGGGCAATACTGCGAGCTTCCTTGTGAGGCCTGCGGAACTCGGAATGGCAATAGGAAAGAATGCAGTGAACATAAATAAGCTGAAAAAAAAGCTCGGCAAAAACATCGAGATTTTTGAATATTCTGAAAACGCGAATGATTTTTTCAAAAAGGCGTTTTATAATATCCGGTTCAAGTCAGTTGATTCCGCAGAGGAACACGGGAAAAAAATCCTTGCGGTGTCAGTGGATGCCGAGAACAGGAGCAAAATGCTCAACAATTCCGGAAAAATAAAAAGGATAAAAGAAATTGCAAAAAGGAATTATAATATCGAGGAAATAAAAATCAGATGATTGGAATTTAGGTTTGATGTGATTTTATGGCACGCGGAGAATTTGCAGCAAGGAGCCTTGAAAAGGACAGGAAAAAATGGAGAAAAAAAGATCCTTCCGAGAAAAAGAAAAAGCAGAACAAGAAATACGATTTGCTGGAAGGCGCGCCGCAGGGCCGGGGAATTGTCCTTGAAAAGAGGGGCGTAACTGCAAAGCAGCCGAATTCCGGAATAAGAAAATGCGTAAGGGTTCAGCTTACAAAAAACGGAAGGCAATTGACGGCGCTTGCCCCTTATGACGGCGCGATTAAGCAGATTGACGAGCATGATGAAGTAATTGTGGAAGGAATCGGAGGCGCAAAAGGCGGCCCAAAGGGAGACCTTTGGGGAGTGAAATACCGCGTCACACATGTGAACAACCAGTGCCTTGAAATGTTAAGGTCGGGAAAGAAGGAAAAGGTCAAAAGATAAAATTTATTGGTGTAATTGATGGACAGCTTGATTTTTGGAAAATGGAAAACCACTGATTTGCAGGTGAAAGACCTGGGCCTTGCGAGATACATAAATCTCAAGGCAAAGGTAATTCCTCACACTTTCGGCAAGGTTGCAAAGAAAAGGTTTGAAAAAGCAGAAATCAGCATTGTTGAAAGGCTCATTAACAAGGTAATGCGCTCCGGCCAGGGAAAAAGGAAAATGTCTGGCAAATATATAAGGGGCAGGGGAAGCTGCGGAAAAAAGCTCCAGGCAATGAAGATTGTTGAAAAGGCTTTTGAGCGGGTTGAAAAGGAAACAAAGCAGAATCCCGTGCAGGTGCTGATAAAGGCGATTGAAAATTCTTCCCCGAGGGAAGACGTTACAAGGATTAAGAGGGGCGGGGTAATGTACACCCAGGCGGTTGACCTGTCCCCCCTGAAAAGGGTTGATGAGGCAGTCAAGAACATTGCACTTGCGGCTTTTTCAGGAAGCTTCAACAGCAAGAAAAAGGCCGAAGATGCGCTTGCAGAGGAAATAATTGCGGCTTCAAAAGAAGACAACAAAAGCTTTTCTGTGAAAAGAAGGGACGAAGTTGAAAGGATTGCAAAAGCCTCAAGGTGAATAAAAAAAAATGCTGTTTATCAAAGGTTAAAGATTTTTTCTTTGGGGTAACTTACACTTTTCTTTTTTCAAAAAAAAGAAAAGGGCAGTTGTGATGTTATGACAAAAAGGGAAGACATGGTTGTACTGGCAGAAAAAATGATGTCCAGCAGAAACCTCATCAGGAATATCGGGACAGTTGCGCATATCGACCACGGCAAGACAACTTTGTCAGACGCATTAATTGCAGCCGCAGGCCTTATCAGCC
>JAQTPU010000106.1 GCA_028712575.1 Candidatus Iainarchaeum sp. | reverse complement strand
AATGCCGCAGACAGAGACAGTGATAAGGCAGGCCCTCAAGGAGTTTGTAAAGCCTGTTTTGTTTATCAACAAGGTCGACAGGCTTATCAATGAATTAAAGGTTTCCGAAGAGGAAATGCAGAAAAGATTTGTAAAGGTAATTGCGGCAGTGAACAGCCTTATCCAGAAAAATGCCGCTCCCCAATTCAAGGAAAAATGGCTTGTTAATCCCGCAAACGGGAGCGTTGCATTCGGCTCGGCAAAAAGGAAATGGGCTGTTTCAGTCCCGTATATGCAGAAATCAAAAATCAATTTCAAGCAGATTTATGATTATTTAAAAAACGAGGACCAGAAGAAACTGGCGGAGATAAGCCCTGTTTATGAGGTTGTATTGAAAATGGTCCGCGATCACCTGCCGAACCCCTTGGAGGCGCAGAAGTACAGGATAAAAAACATCTGGACAGGCGATGCAGAATCCGAAATTGCCAAGGCAATGGAGAGGTGCGATGAAAAAGGGGATATTGCAATGATGGTAACTGATGTAAGCGTTAATCCGCATGTCGGGGACATTGCAACGGGCAGGATTTATGCGGGAACACTGCAGAACGGAAAAATTGTAAGGCTTCTTGGAATGCAGAAAGAAATCAGAATCCAGAAAGTTGGGATTTTCATGGGCCCGGAATTTATCGATGTGAGCAAGGCTGAAGCGGGAAATGTTGCCGCAATTGTCGGCCTCAAAGAGGTTTTTGCAGGGGAAACAATTTCAACAGCGGAAATAAAGCCGTTTGAAAGCTTTAAATCGAATGTCGAGCCTGTTATGACTGTAAGCGTTGAAGCAAAGCATACGAAAGACCTGCCGAAGCTAATCCAGGTCTTAAGGCAGTTGTCAAAAGAAGACCCGAACTTGCGGACTTCAATCAACCAGGAAACAGGCGAGCATCTTCTTTCGGGAATGGGCGAACTGCATCTTGATGTCAACAGGTACAGGATTGAGGAAACCCACAAAGTTCCCATTACAATGGGGGCACCGATTGTTGTTTACAAGGAAACAATGACACGCCCCTCGCAGGTACTTGAGGGAGTTTCTCCTAACAGGCACAACAAATTCAAAATGACCGTAGAACCAATCCCGCCGGAAATATTTGAAAAGCTTGTTGAGGCAAAAATAGAGGCAAAAATAAGGGTCAAGGACAAGGAGCTTATGGAAAAAATTGCGGAATGCGGAATTGAAAAGGAAATGTCAAAGAAAACCTGGTGCGTCCATAACAATAACCTGCTGATTGACGGCACAAGGGGGATTGTTGCACTGCATGAAATCAAGGAGCTTGTAATACAGGGATTTGAAGACGCCATGGATGCCGGGCCTATTGCAAAAGAAAAGGTAACCGGAGTAATGGTAATACTGAAGGATGCGACTCTTCACGAGGACAGCATTCACAGGGGGCCGGCACAGGTATTGCCCGCTATTACAAGGACAATTTATGCCTGCATGCTTTCAACAGACCCGATATTGCTGGAACCGAAGCAGTTATTGTCTATTACAGTGCCGAACGAGTACAAGGGCTCTGTTACAAAAGAGCTTGGAAGCAAGAGGACCCAGATTTCCGAAATGAGGACTGAAGGAGACACTGCGCTAATTGTTGCAAAGGCCCCTGTAAAGGAATTAATCGGTTTCTCTGCAGATATGCGCGGAGCAACACAGGGAAGGGCTGTCTGGACAGCAGAATATGCCGGCTATGAGGTCCTGCCGAGGGAATTGCAGCAGGGCATTATAGCAGAAGTAAGGAAAAGAAAGGGCCTTGAACCAAGCCCGAAGGCATGGCAGTTCTTTTTGGAGTAAAAGTGTCGAAATACTCAAAAGGTTTTTATTGCTTTTAATTCTCTTATTTTGCATGCCAAAATTCAAAGTTTTTGTCACCCGGACGTTTGAAGAAAAATTAAGCAAAGAAAAAAGCAGTTTCAAAAATGGGTCGAAAAAACATTCGACCAATTAATGAAAAACCCCTTTGCAGGCAAGCCATTAGGCGCAAAATGGTTTCGCGAAAAAAAATTCAAAAACAAGCGAATCTATTTCCTGATTTTTGAAGAAAAACAAAGTGTTTATCTTGTTAACATTAGTGACAAAAAAGACCAGCAAAAAATAATCAATTCAATTTGGATGCTGCTGGACTCTTACAAAAAAGAGCTATTGGAATTGCTTGAAAAATAGTCATCGAACCTGTTTTACTCTTCCGCTTCTAATATCAGCAACGCTTGAAAAAAGGTCTTTTAAAAATCCCAAATCAATCTCTGCCTGCTGCTTCAAGCGCAGATATTCGGCCTTGGAAATTACAACAGCATTAGTTCCGTTCATAACAAATATTTGCTCCAAAAGCCATAAAAACTCATGCCAAAAAGCAAAAGAAAAGTGTATATATATTGCGAGCATATAATGCAGCAGGACAAACCTGCGATGCCCAATGCAAATGCAATGAAACAACACCAGCAACAACTCCACCGCCAGTCCTGCCGGAATAAGCCGAATTTTTCGAATTAAGGCATTCCTTTTTAAAGTTTTTGAAAGCCAAATTAGTAACTATATAAAATAAGGTTTCCAGTTTTTTGCCTCAAAAAATTGGTGGCGAATTTTTCATTGGAGGTAATTTAAATGGCACAAAAGCCACACTTGAATTTGGTTGTCATCGGTCACGTTGACCACGGCAAGTCAACTACAGTCGGAAGACTATTGTATGATTCCGGTTCCTTGAGCGAACAGGAATACAGAAAGATAAAAGCAGAGGCAGATTCCTTGGGAAAAGGAACATTTGCATTTGCATTTGTAATGGACCAGCTGAAGGAAGAAAGGGAAAGGGGCGTTACAATCGATGTTGCATACAAAAAGTTTGAGGGAAAAAACAATTACTTCACGATTATTGATGCACCAGGCCACAGGGACTTTGTAAAGAACATGATTACAGGGACAAGCCAGGCTGACGCATGCGTCCTGATTGTTGCCGCAAAAGAAGGAGTCCAGCCGCAGACAAAGGAACACGCGTTCCTTGCGCAGGTAATGGGCCTTAAGCAGCTTGTCGTGGGAATCAACAAAATGGACGAAGTCAATTATGACGAAGCACGCTATAAGGCAGTAAAGGACGAAATGTCAAAATTGCTCCAGAGCGTGGGCTATAAAATTGACACAGTGAAATTCGTTCCAATTTCAGGCTGGGTCGGAGACAATGTCGTAAAAAAATCCGACAAAATGAAATGGTATACAGGAAAGACTCTTTTGGAAACACTGGATGACTTTGTAGCGCCTGTTCCGCCGACTGACAAGCCATTGAGAATGCCGTTGCAGGACGTTTACAACATCAAGGGTGTTGGAACAGTCCCTGTCGGAAGGATTGAAACAGGAATACTGAAGCCTGGCGAAAAATTAATCATAATGCCGCCTGGAGTTGTCGGTGAAGTCAAGTCAATTGAAATGCACCACGAACAGCTGAAGGAAGCAAAGCCGGGCGATAACGTCGGAGTAAACCTTAGAGGGATAAGCAAGGACCAGATTGCAAGGGGAGATGTTGCGGGCCATGAAAGGGG
>JAQTPU010000105.1 GCA_028712575.1 Candidatus Iainarchaeum sp. | reverse complement strand
GTTTCATAAACAATATGTTTTTAAATTGTAAACAGAATGTTTTTGTTATGGTTTCTGTTGAATTGTTTTCTTCTGCTGAAAGGCTCAGGCTGGTTAAAGTGCTTTTTTTTGTTCCTGAACTTGAACTAAAAGTCCGGTCTGTTGCCCGGCTTTGCAAAGTCAGCCCGGCCCTTGTTTCAGGCACTATTGCAATTCTTAAGAAACAAGGCATTATAAGCAAAGGCAAGGTTGATTTGCTGCATCCGTCTGTGAGGGCTCTGAAAATACTCTTGAATATTGAAAACCTTGAATCTGCCAAATTGGCTCTTGAAGTAAGAAAAATATTCAAGGATTGCGAAGGAATTGGCTTGTATGGCAGCTGGGCAAACGGAACAAATACAAAAGAAAGTGATTTGGATTTTTGGATAAAATCAGAAAACGAAAATGAGAAGGATATGGTCAAGGTAAGGCGTTTTGTCAAAGAGAAACTTGGCTTGGAAGCAAGTGTAATTATTCTGACAAAAAAAAGGCTGGAAGGTTTGAAAGAAAAAGATTTTGTTTTCTATTCAATGCTCTACAATTGTTTTTTGTTATGGGGCGAAGCAATATGATTGATTTCAACGAATGCATTGCAAAAGGCTTTTTGGCAAGAATTCCCGCTTCAAGGGAAAAAGCAGTCCAGAGCATTGAAAAGGCAAAAGAACTGCTGGAAGAAGCAAAAGCAAACCTTAAAGAGGAAAGAATCAATTCCACAGTAATAGTTGCGTATCTCGCAATTTTTCATGCTGCAAGGGCACTGCTTTTCAAAGACGGTTACAGGGAAAAAAGCCACGAATGTGTAATCCGCTATCTGGAAGAAAAATATCCTGAACTGAAAACAGAGCAAATAGAAGCACTGGAAAAATACAAAAGCGAAAGAACCCACACACAATACGACGTAAGCTATAACCCGAACGAAGACCAGGCTGAAAAAATGGTAAAATTCACGGAAAAATTTATCCAAACAATAGAAGAAATGCTCTAAAGGCTCAAATAAGCTTTTTATTTTCAAGCCCCATTAGTTATATGGACAAAATTTTGAAGTATCATATATGCTTCCTAAAAAAGAAAGGTTGGGGCGATGGAAAAGCCAGCGAACAAAGTTAAGAGAAGCTAGAGATGGGCGCATTGTAAGGCCTTCAGGAGCAGGTTATACTTTCCTCTCAGACGGTGCGATAGAACGCATGACCTGGCGGAGAAGATATGTCCGCTTGCAGAAATTCGTGGCAAAAAAAGTTTTGAGAAGACAAAACCTGGGAAGAGAGCCGAGAGTCCTGGATTTGGGATGCGGAATGGTTGAGGGAGTTTCTCCTGCTGCCGAGGATTTCAGAAAGCTTCTTAGATTGAATAAGGTTCCCTGCCCTTGGTATGTTGCAGTGGACAAACACGCTGAAAACAGACAAGCACATGGCATATTTTATGTAAAAGCAGATATTTTGGAATTCCTGAAGCGTATGTCTGGCCCAAATATTCCAAGCTTCATTAAAGAGCGCGGAGGAATATTGAATCCAAATGTTATTGTTGCTACCCGGGTATTTGAGTGGCTTGGCTATGACAGGTACACTGGCGAGCCTAGTGCTAAAGCGAAGGAGTTTCAAAGGCTTTGCTGGGAAAGGCTGCCGGAGAAAGGAGTTCTTATAACTGATATTCAGTTACACGGTGTGCACCACGTTATATTTCCAATCGCTGTTCAAAAGATGAGTGGAAAACCGCAGATTCATTTCTTTGGAGTGGACAAAAACTCTGCAAAAAGGCTTAACATGGGCATTGCTGAACTTTTGCAGATTGTTTCTGAAAAATTCGCCCCGCCAAATTTTGACCTATACCAAAACGCCAGTGGCTGGGATTCAAAAAAGTTTGAAGGTAATCACAGTTAAGAACCAATATAAATTTTGTCTCATCTTTCAAAGCAGTTCTGCGAACCGAGGGATTTTAAACTTTTTTTTTGAATATTCTTTTTGGTGTTTTTATGGAAGATGTGAAAAAAATTGTCAAGGCGAGTTATTCAAGAATTGCGAAGACTGGCTGCGGCTGTTCCTGCAGCGGCGGAAATTCAAGCGACATTTCAAGGCAGATTGGTTACTCTGATTCCGAATTGGCAAATGTTCCTGAAGCGAACCTGGGGCTTGGCTGCGGAAATCCCACTGCGCTTGGGGAAATAAAAAAGGGGGAAACAGTCCTTGATTTGGGAAGCGGTGCGGGAATAGACTGTTTTTTGGCTTCAAAAAAAGTCGGTGAAAAGGGAAAAGTAATTGGCGTGGATATGGCAAATGCAATGGTTGAAAGGGCAAGAAAGCATGCCGAAAAATACGGTTATAAAAATGTTGAATTCCGCCTCGCTGAAATAGAAGAACTGCCGGTCGAGGATAATTCAATTGATGTAATCATAAGCAATTGCGTTATTAATCTTTCCCCGGAAAAGGAAGTGGTTTTCAATGAGGCGCGCAGGGTTCTTAAAAAAAGCGGAAGAATGTTTGTTTCAGACATTGTGCTTTTGAAGGAGCTTTCAAAAGAGCAGAGAAAAGACAAAAAATTAATTGCAGGCTGTGTGGGCGGAGCGCTTTTGAAAAATGATTACCTTGCAGTGATTAAGAAAGCCGGCCTGAAGGCGAAGATATTGCATGAAGACAAAAGCATAGGCAAAACACAGTACAACGGGATTGCGCTTGAAAGCCTGAAGCTTGAAATTACAAAATAAAAAAATAAGAAATTCCAGTCCCAAAGGGACTGGCTTTTATTGCGGTCTGTTTTTATTCAGCGAATTTCGAACTGGACTGTTACTGTTGATGTCAGTTCAATGTCCCCTGCAATGATTGGAGTTGTTTCTTTTGCCGCGCTTGGCATTGCTCCTGCGGAGTCCATGCTTGTCCTGTAATAGTAGGGCATATTCACTGAAGAGTTTTCGCTTGCACTGTAGACATTGCCGATTGCAATTCCAAGCCCTTCAGCAATGCTCTCCGCTTTCTGCTTTGCATTTGCGGATGCATCCTTCAAGGCAGCGACTTTTGCTTCGGCTTCTTTCGCATTTGACAGGCTGAAATAAACAGAGTCAACGCTGTTTGCCCCTGCAGCCGCGGCAACGTCTATTATGCTGCCTGTTTTCGAAAGGTCTGTCATTTTTACCTGGATGCTGTTTCTTGTCCTGTAGCCGACCGATTCCGACTTTTTCAGTGTGTCGTTCCACTGGAATTCCTCGTTAAGCGAATATCCCGTTGTTTTTATCTGGCTTTCAGGGATTCCGGCATTCTTGATTGCCTGGATAACTTTTGCTGCCGCTTCCGCATTATCGCTCTGGCTTTTTGAAGCGCTTTTGTCGAGAGTTTCAACGCTCAAAGCGATTGTTGCTTCGTCAGGGGCAATTGTTTTTGTCACAGTGCCTGCCACTGAAATCAGGCGGGTTGAACTTGTGCTGTCTGTGCCTGCAAAAAGAGCGGTTGTGTCTGCCGGTGCTATCTGCTGTGAATAATTTGCAAAGTCAAGCTTTCCGGGGACATTTGCCACCTGGGAATTTATTTTCAGGTTTTCAGGATTCTGAT
>JAQTPU010000104.1 GCA_028712575.1 Candidatus Iainarchaeum sp. | reverse complement strand
TTCAAGGAGGCTCTTGAGCCTTCCTTTAAGGAATATGCCGGCCAGATAGTGAAGAATGCAAAAGCGCTTGCCGATTGTTTGATGGAAAAAGGCCTGCGCCTTGTAAGCGATGGAACAGACAACCACTTGATGCTTGTTGATGTTTTCAAAAGCAAAAACCTGACCGGCAAGCAGGCCGAGCATGCGCTTGAGCTTGCTGGAATTTACTGCAACAAAAACACTATTCCTTTTGATGCAAGGACTCCCTGGGACCCGAGCGGAATAAGGCTGGGAACGCCTGTCCTGACTACAAGGGGAATGAAGGAAGCCCATATGAAAGAAGTCGGCTCCTTTATCACAAGGGCGCTTGACAGTGCAAACGACAATGCGGTTCTTGCTTCAATAAAACTCGAAGTAAAGGAATTCTGCAGGGACTTTCCGTTTTACAAGTAATTGCCCTAAATTTTCAGTTCTTTTTTCCAATGGGCAATTATTTTTTCAGTTTTCTGCACTGCAAAGCCAGTATATTTTTCAGGGTTTTCAATTATTTCAAGCTGTTTTTTTGAAAACTTTTTCAAATAAGGAACAAGGCTTTTTTCATGGGGAATTAGTTCCTGCATTGGCTTTTTTTCCGCCTGCGCCTTTAAAGTGAGCTTTCTCACTTCTTCGTGCGCATCAGGATGCCCGTAAAAAGCAAGCAGGATGTAAAGCGGCTCCGCAACAATCATTCCCCTGCTTTTTTCAAAATTTGCGGCCATGTTTTCAGTATCCACTGACATTTTTGAAACAACTTTTTCCAGCCTTTTTGAGCTTAAGAAAAGCGCTGCAATTATTTCAGGCAGGAACCTCTGCGAGGCGCTGTTTGTCAGGTCCCTTTGATGCTCGGAAATCTGGTCCATGTAAACAGTGTTCATTCTTGGCATATACTGCTTCCAGAAACTTTTGACATTTTCAAAATTAATCGGGTTTCTTTTCTGCGGCATTGTGCTGCTTCCAACCTGTTTTGCCTCAAAAGCCTCTCCCACTTCGGCAATTTCGCTTCTCTGCAGGTTTCTCATGTCATCAGAAAAATTTGCCAGCACTCCAAAACAGGAAACAACAGCATGGACAAGGTCAACGAGAGGTTCCGGTTCCACAATCTGTGTGCTTGAAATACTTGCATTTAATCCAAGCTCCTGCATTATTTCTTTTTCAAATTCCAATGGGTCTTCAAAAAAAAGGCTGCTTGCATTATATGCGCCTACTGCACCTGAAAATTTTCCCGGCAGATTGTTCTTTGCCGATTCAATCGCCTTAATCCGCGAGCCAAGCCTGCTCACATAGGACGCCATTGCAAATCCGAAAGTAATTGGCTCTGCATGCTGGCCATGTGTCCTGCCAATCTGCACTGTTTCTTTTTCCCTTAGCGCAATTTTCATTATTGTTTTTTCCAAATCAAAAAGAGCCGGCAAAAGGGCTTTTTCCACTGCATCCTTGAATCTCACTGCGCTTGCAGTGTCAACAATGTCGTATGAAGTTGCGGAAAAATGCACAAACGGCCTTGCCTCTTCGCTTACCTTTTCCCTAATGCAGTTTGCCAAGGCCCTTACATCGTGCCTTATTTTGTCTTCTTCGGCATAAACCTCTTCTGCAGTAACCGCAAGGGCTGCTTTTTCAACCTCTTCGGCGATTTTTGAAGTGCAGATGCCTTTTTTTGCAAGCACTTTTACAAGCGCCGCCTCTACTTTTGCCTGGTATTTAATCCGGGCATTTTCAGAAAGGAACTGTTTCAGCAGTTCAAAATCAGCTGCGCTTCTGCCGTAATACCTGTAATCAAGCGGATTGATATTGTCAAACAAATCCAAAAAAACACCTTACTTCCAGAGGAAACTTTTGTAATCATTAATGCAGTCTGAAATGCTCGGCACTCTCCAGGTTCTTTCGCCTGTCCATGCTACTGTAACGGATTTGTACATGTTGCTCACTATTTTCAGAAGCTCTTCTGGCAGGGCAGGGGGCGCAGTGTAGTTTCCCTTTCCGGGATTTTCCTTTTTTTCCTTTTCAAGGACTGCACACCATGGAGTTGTCTTGTAATAATCGCGCAGAATCTGCTTGCTTACATGAAAACCCTTGTAGAGAAACCTGTCCTCGTCAAGGGTTCCGCAGACATCAACAAGAATAAGCTCGTTTTTAGGGCCGAGGCCGAATTCAACCTTTCCATCCGCATGTTCAAGGCCTGTTTCCGCTGCTTTTTTGTTCAGAAAATCATTGACCTTCAGTGCTGTTTCCTTTAATTCTTCGATTTGTTTTTTTGAAAAACATGACATCTGCCTTGCTTCTTCCCAGTCAAGATACCTGTCGGTTGGCTCTAGCTTTGTGCTGACATCCATAATTGGGGAGGGCAGTTTTTCTCCGGGAACAGGCTTTTTTTTGAGGCCGAATGCCTTCCATTCAAGCTGTCCGGAATCAATTCTTTTGAAAACACTGCTGCCTTCAGGCAGGGAATTCCTGTAAATCACTTCAAGCGGCACAAGATAATTCCTTGCCCCCTGTTTAAGCTCGCCTTTCTGTGGAAAAAGCACTCGCACAAGGTCAACCTCCATCTGATTGCCTGAAACAAGCTTCCTGAAATGGCTTTTTACCCCGAGTTTTTTCAATTGTTCAAAATTGTATGCCGCCATTCTGCAGAGCGCCTCCCCCTTGTCCGGAATAGTGTCAGGCATTTTTCCATAGTCAAAAACACTGTAATCGTCAGTGAAGGAAAAAACACCCACCCCGCTTTCTGTTGCAGTCGCTGTTTTTTTGACTTCAAGATTTTTCACGCTTCCCATTAAACCAACCCCCATTTTTTTGACTGTTCGGAATCAGAGGCAATTACTTTTTCAGCGCCGGACTTCCTGTGCTCAAGAACTTTTTTTGGAATTTTTTCATTGTGCACAGAAAGCAGCTGCGCTGATGCAATTGCAGCATTTTCAAACCTGTTCAAGCCCACCCATAAACCTTTTTTTGTTTTTTCAAGCAGTTTCTGGATGTCAGAGGCAGAATCCTTTTCAAGCAAGGGCACATTTATTGCAAGCCTGCCTGAAAGCGCACTGTCTCCGGAATTCAAATCAACAAAATTAACAGCAATCTCGTTTTCCCCTATTTTGCCAGTGCCGTCAGAAACCTCAAACTTTGCTCCGAGCTTCAGCAGAAGCTCCTGCATTTCCAAAAATTTTTTTTCAAATTTCTCTGCCTTAAAATTTTTTATCAGCCTCACGGAATCGTGCTTTTTCAGCGCCAGGGCTGCGATTTCCGCGGCTTCTTCGGCAGCATTTATTCCTGTGCCGCAGACAACAATGCCCGGCGGCATCTGGTGAACTGAAAGAAGCGCATCAATTCCCGAATAATTGTTTTCAATCGGAATTCCAATAACAGGTTTTGCAGTCTGTGATGCAATAACTCCCGGAAGAGCAGCGCTCAGGCCAGCTCCTGCAACAATTATTTTTGCATTTGAAGAAGAAACAATTTTTTCAAGCATTTTTGCAGTCCTGTGTGCAGAGCAAATCCTCAGCTCCGCCTTAATGCCTCTCTGCTTTAGTACCTGCATTAATTTGT
>JAQTPU010000012.1 GCA_028712575.1 Candidatus Iainarchaeum sp. | reverse complement strand
GAGCGAAAACAGGATTTCCGAAAAAACAAGGGAAAAAATTTCCCTGAATTCAAATGTGCCCCTGGAAAAAGTCCTTGGGGTTCACGATGTAAGCAATATTTACGGCCTTCCGCTCACGCTTAGAAAATCCTGCCTTGACGAGGCAGTGCTTGAAGTACTCGATTTGAACAAAAAATTCAGGTGCAACGGCGATTCAAAGCTGGAAGAATGGAGCAGACAGACAAGCTGTGATGCGACAAAGCCCATTGTAATAGGAATTGCGGGCAAATACACGGGAAGCAGCGACACTTACATAAGCATTTTGAAGGCTCTTGAGCACTGCACATTTTCCCTGAAAAAATGCATTGAAATAAAATGGATTGAAACAACCGAAATAGAAAAAGGCAAGGGCGTTTCCTCCGCGCTTGAAGGCGTTGACGGAGTAATTGTCCCCGGCGGCTTTGGAAGCAGGGGCATTGAGGGAAAAATTGCCGTTGCAAAACACTGCAGGGAAAAAAACATTCCGTATCTCGGCCTCTGCCTCGGCTTTCAGATTGCGCTAATTGAAATTGCACGCGATGCCCTGAACCTGAAGGAAGCGAATTCAACGGAATTTGACCCCAAAACAAAAGACCCTGTAATTGACATTCTTCCCGAACAGAAAAAAATCGAAGGCCTGGGCGGAAACATGCGCCTCGGAGGCAAGGACGTTGAAGTGAAAGCCGGAACAATCGCGTCCAGGATTCATGGCGGCAAAAAAACAATCAGAAGGCGCTTCAGGCACAGGTTTGAATGCAATCCTGAATATATTGCCAGGTTTGAAAATGCCGGCGTTGTTTTTTCGGGAAAAGCGCCTCTCCACCCGATAATGCAGATTCTTGAACTGCCGAAGCACAAATTTTTCATGGCCTCGCAGTTCCACCCGGAATTTACAAGCAGGCCCCTGCATCCTGACGAATTGTTCCTTGAATTCGTAAAAAAAAGCGCTGAGAAATAAGTCAAGATTTTTCTAATTCACTGGTTTCTTCTTCTGTTAATTTTGCCTGTTTTATTATTTCTCTCAGGGTTTTTGTTGAAATTTCCTTGTGCATTGGAATTATTGTTTTTGTTTTTCTCTGCAGGGAAATCATTTTTACATGAGACCCTTTTTGGCTGTAAACAGTAAACCCTTTTTTTGAAAGGAATTTTAATAATTCCAAGCCTGAAACAATTTTAGGCATAGGCCGTTACCTTGGCCTTGAATTCAACTACTTCCCGTTTTTCCGGAAATCCTATCGGATCATCTTCTAAAAAAAGTTCCACTGCTTCTTTCAAATTTGCCAAGGCCGCTTTTTTTGTTTTTCCCTGTGAAGCAACTCCAAGCTCAGGGCAATAAGAAGCAAAAAATTTTCCATCCTTTGTAATGACAGCTGAAAAAGTTTTCTCCATGATTTCACCAATACCATTAAATGCCAAAAAGAATATAAAAAACTATCCAAACATTCGTTGCAAGGGAAATTTTGGATTTTGTACGCGGTGCCTGTGAATCACGCGGCCTGAGTGCGAGGCAAAGGAAGGATATGCCGCCTCAAGAGGCAAAAGCAAGGACTATTTATACAAGAGCGCATTCAAAAATGCCGATTTACAGGCTTGAAATTACTTATGGTTTGAAAAAAGCGTTTCCAGAAAAAGAAAAGCGCAGGAACTGGCCGCGCACTAATTGATTTTTTCGGCTTTTTCTGAAAGCATTATGGGAATGTTGCTTTCAATTTTATATTCAACGCCGCATTTTTCGCAAACAAGCTTTTTTTCCTTTTTGTTGTAAAAAGGCGTTCCCTTGCATTTCGGGCAGGCAATCACTTCAAGCAGTTTTTTGTTCAATTCCATGCTTTCATCAAAACCAATTTAGTTGCAATGGTTTTTTAAAACAAAAACACTTTATCTTTTTAACAATTCTTTGGCAGCAATTTTCGGAGTGTTTTTCTTGGACTGGGTTTTTCACATTCTCGTGCCCCTCGGGCTTCTTGCGCTTTTCGGAATAAGGAACAAATGGGTTTTCCTGCTTCTTCCCCTGACAGTGATTCTCGACATAGGCACTGTTATTGGGTTTAGAAGGGGCCTGCACTCGGTTTTTGCGGCAGCCGCAATCCTTGCAGCAATTTTTTTGCTTGCAAAATGGCGGCATCCTTCAGAAGCAAAAATGATTTTCGGAATAAGCGCTTTTTACCTGGCATCGCACTTTTTCCTCGACCTCGGCGGGCCAATGGCATTGTTCTGGCCGTTTTCGCTTGAAGCATACACTTTGACAATCCAGATTGTAATAAAAAATTTGGTTCCGCAGCTGGTGCTGGCATTGAATGCGGTTCCAATCGCGAGCCTTGAACAGAAAGCAGGCTCGCTTATCGCGGAAGCGGGTTTCGGCCTGCTTTCTATTTTCCTGATTCTGCTTGCCGCGGTTCAGGTTTTCTCAAAAAAAACAAAGTCGTGAAAAAATGGCTGCAGGGAAAAGCCTTTCTTTGGAAAAAAACATTGCAAAACGAAGTTTTGTGGTGCCCCGCAAAATGAAAGCTTTGCAAGGGGCCTGGGAAAGAAACAATTTTGCTGATGCAAAATTGAATTTGTTTAGGTTGTGCTGGTGGAAAAATGGCGGTTGAAAAGATAAAAACAAAGGAAAAGACAATTGTGCTTGTAGGCACTGCGCATATAAGCAGGGAATCCATTGAGCTTGTGAAAAAAACAATTGAAAAGGAAAAACCCGGCATTGTGGGAGTGGAACTTGACATGCAGCGCTTCCAGCAGCTGAAAATGGGCAGGCACTGGCAGGAAATGGACATTGGCCGGATAATCAAGGAGGGAAAGCTTTACCTTTTTCTCATCAATCTCCTGCTTTCCAACCTGCAGAGGCGGCTGGGAGACGAGCTTGAGGTAGCGCCGGGCACTGAAATGCTTGAGGCAATGAAAATTGCAGAGGAAAAAAAAATTCCAATTGCGCTTCTTGACAGGGACATCCAGGTTACAATGAAACGCGCTTTCCAGAACACTGGCATTGTGGAAAAAATAAAGCTCGGCCTGCAATTGATTTCGGGCTTTTTCCAGGAAGGCGAAGCACTTACAAAAGAAAAGGTAGAGGAACTCAAAAAAACAGACATTCTCAACAGGCTGATGGCAGATCTTGGAAGGGAATTCCCTTCACTGAAAAAAACCCTTGTTGATGAAAGAGACTTGTTTATTGCAAACCAGATTCTGGATGCTCCGGGCAAAAAAATCGTTGCTGTCCTCGGTTTGGGCCATTTGGAAGGCGTGAAAAAATATCTGGACAAAAAACGCGATACGCGCGAATTAATGCAGGTAAAAAAGAAAAAAAGCATTTTGGGGGTTTTGAAATACCTTGTTCCGGCTTTGTTCGTTGTTTTCATTGCATATGCTTTTTTTGCAAAAGGGATTGGGGCAACGCTTGATGTTTTTTTTTGGTGGTTTTTAATAACTGGAATCTGCTCTGCAATAGGCAGCCTTTTTTCAAGGCCCCACCCGTTGACTGTGCTTACTGCTTTTGTTGCAGCCCCTTTTACAACACTGCATCCTGCGCTTGCATCAGGCTGGTTTGCAGCGGGAGTTGAAATGAAATACAAGAGCCCGAAGGTAAAGGACTTTGAAACACTCGGCAAACTGAATTCTTATTCGGATTGGGAAAAAAACAGGGTAACACACCTGTTAATGGTTGCCGCCTTCACAAACATCGGCAGTACAATAGGAGTAGTAATCGCATTCCCTTATCTGCTTGCACTGCTTGGGTGACAGCTTTTTCTCCACCTCGCAAACCTTGCATTTGCGGAGCTTTGCTTCGCAAGGCAGGGAAAAACCCGGAAAAAAGGCTTTTGCCAACGCAAAAGAATTCATTTGCACAGCGGATAAAATAAAAAATTATTCGACTTTTTCCCCTGCTGCTGTTTCTTCTTCAATTGTAACAAGCGAATAAGCGCCTTTTTTGTTTTTCACTGCAAGCAGCATTCCCTGGCTTAATATTCCGCCCAAAGGTTTTGCATCCAAATTCGCAACAACAACAATTTGTTTTCCCTGCAATTGTTCTTTTGTGTAAAACTGCCTTATTCCCGCAACAAGAGTGCGGGGCTTTTCCTCTCCGATTTCAATTGTCAGCTTGTACAATTTGTCCTTGCCTGCAATGTCCTCTGCGGAAATTATTTTTGCAGCCTTTAATTCTATTTTTGAAAAATCACTGTATGAAACCATTTTTTACGCCTCTTTTTTTACTTTTATAATGCCGAACTGCTTAAGCGTTGAAGGCAGATGAACAAAAAAACCAGCAAGCCGCCCTTCCACTCTTGTCTGCCTTTTTTTCAGGCAATTCCTGAACTCCTCAAGCGAGCCTGCTTCCGCAACTGCAAGCGCATTTCCCAGTTCCTTCGGAGTATGCGCATCACTGCCCGCAGTGAGGGCAAGGTTGTTCTGCAAAGCGAATTTTTCCGCTTTTTTGTTCAGGCCCTGAAAATAAATCCTTGCATTAAAAGCCTCTATTGCGTCAACCTTTGTTTTCACTTCTTCCAGCTTTTTGAAACCGAACCAGACTGGCTTCCTCAAAAAATCAAATGGATGCGCAACTGAAAGGATTGCACCCTGTTTTTTTCCCTCGTCAATCGCCTCGAACAAATTTTTTGAAACAACCGGTTCCTGGAGGAAATAAAACAAAATCTCCCCAACAAGCTTTCCTTCAATGTAAAGCTTTTTTTCCTCGCCGAAAATCAGAGGCACATTAAACTGCCTGTTCAGTTCCCTGAACCTGTCCCATGAATCAGTGTTGTTATGCTCGGTAATTGCAAACCCTATTCCCTTTGCCTTTGCATTTTCAAGCAGTTCTTTAGGCGAGGAAAGCCCGTCAATGCTGTACTCTGAATGTACGTGCATGTCAATTTTCATTTTCATAAATAACAGAAACCCGCATTATTTTAAATTTCCTTGTTTTCTATTACTTGCATGGGTTTTGAATTAGGGGTTCTTTTTGCCTTCGGCGCAATGCTCTGCTGGGGCTTCGGGGATTTTTTCATACAGCGCAGCGCAAGGAAAATTGGGGATATAGAAGCACTGGCATTCATAGGAATAATCGGTTCAATAGGCCTGCTTCCGTTTGTATTGCAGGAAATTCCATTGCTTTTTTCACTGCCAAACCTTGTGCTGCTTTCTTTCATTGGAATTGTGACTTTTGTTTTTGCAGTAGTTGATTTCGAGGCATTGAAAAAAGGCAAGCTTTCAGTTGTTGAAGTGATTCTTGAATTCGAGCTTCCGCTTACTGTCCTGCTTGGGTTTTTCTTTTTCCAGGAATCCCTTTCAATGCAGCAGTTTGGAATAATCCTTCTCATTTTTGCAGGCATTGTCCTGATTGCAATAAAATCCTTTTCAAGATTCAATCCCATGAAAGGCCTTGAAAAAGGGGTTTTCATCGCATTCATCGGCGCAATCGGAATGGCTGTAATAAATTTTTTGACTGCCTACGGCTCCAAACAGGTTTCGCCGATAATGGCAATCTGGGTGCCCTGGCTTGTTTTCACAATTGTCTCCCTTTTCCTAATCTGGCGCAGGGAAGGCCTGCGGGAACTTGTGCAGAACGCAAAAAAGCATTATGCAATAATTCTCGGCATGGGAATTTTTGACACTCTCGCATGGCTTTTCTTTGCAACGGCTGTTTTGAAAAACGAGTTGGCAATCACAATTGCAATAACAGAAAGCTATGTTGCAGTGGCCCTCATCCTTGGAGTGCTGATAAACAAGGAAAAAATTCTCCTGCACCAGTACGCGGGCGCAGCAATTGTCCTGATAGCAAGCTTTGCGCTGGGCCTGATGGTTTGAAAATAAAAAAAAAGAAAAAGAAAGAAAGGCAAGTTGCCAAAGAAAAGAAAACCCCAATCTTGGGTAAACAAACTTCACTTAGTGCAGTCCGCACTCTTTTCTTAACTCTCCAACTTTGTCTGTTTTTTCCCAGGTAAATTCCGGCTCGTCCCTGCCGAAATGGCCGAAAACAGTTGTTTTCCTGAAAATCGGCCTTCTCAACTGCAGTTCCTCGATTATTTCGCCTGGAGTGAAATGGAATATCTTCATTACTGCGGCGTGGATTTTCTGCGGGTCAACCTTGCTTGTGTTGTGCGTGTCAATGAAGATGCTTGTAGGCGCGAGGCCTCCAATGGCATAAGACAATTGCACTTCTGCCCTGTCGGCAAGCTTTGCTGCAACAATGTTTTTTGCGACATATCTTGCATAATAGGCTCCGCTTCTGTCGACCTTGCTCGGGTCTTTTCCTGAAAAAGCCCCCCCTCCGTGGTTTCCTACTCCGCCGTACGTGTCCTGTATTATTTTTCTTCCAGTACAGCCTGAATCAGCAACAGGGCCGCCGATTACAAACCTGCCAGTGTTGTTGATGTAATATTTTGTGTCTGCGTCAACCCATTTTCCGCACACAGGCTTAATGACGTTTTCCTTTATGTCTTCCCTTAGCTTCTCAATGTCAACTTCTGGGTCGTGCTGTGCCGCAATTACGATTGAATCAAACCTTTTCGGCTTGTCTTTTTCATATTCGACAGTAACCTGTGTTTTTCCGTCGGGCCTCAAATAAGGCAGGGTTCCGTTTCTTCTCACTTCAGATAATCTTTTCGCAAGCTTCTGCGCATAAAGAATCGGCATTGGCATTAATTCCGGAGTTTCGTTTGTTGCATAGCCGGACATCATTCCCTGGTCTCCGGCGCCGACTTCTTTTGCAGATTTTTTTGTAACTCCCATTGATATGTCCGGGCTCTGCTCGTTGATTGCAGTCAAAACCCCGACTGTGTGCGAATCAAAGCCGTATTCCGGCTTGTTATAGCCGATTTCCTGGATAACCTTTCTTGCCAGTTTCGGCACTTCAATATAAGTTTTTGTGGTTATTTCCCCTGTTACGATAATGAAGTCCATTCCGGCCATTACTTCGCCGGCGACTCTCGCATTCGGATCGTCCTTGTAAATTTCATCCAGGACAGCATCCGCAATCTGGTCGCAGACCTTGTCAGGATGGCCTTCAGTCATTGCCTCTGAAGTGAACATGAATTTTCCAGATCTCATTTTGATTCCTCCATAAAAGCCTTTTCCTCCAAAGAAGAAAAGCCTTGGGAAAAGAATCTTTTGCCCTGCAAAAGAATTCATTCCTTAACTAGTTTAATTACTCGTGCAAAAAAACCTTTTTTAAGGAATTGTTTTTGCAAAAAAAATTCCTATAGGAATATAGTTAAAAATTGTTCAATGCCTGTCATCCTTATGATTCCGAATATTTCCGAAATAAAAATCCGGCGCAGCGCAGCAGGCATAACACAGAAAGAGCTTGCAAAGGCATCCGGAGTGAGCCAGAGCCTGATTGCAAAAATCGAGTCGGGAAAAATTTCGCCCGGCTTTGAAAAAGTGAAACGGCTCTTTGACTGCCTTGACAGGATGCATGAAACCCACAGCATCAATGCGGGCAGCATAATGCGCAGGCATGTTTACAGTGTTCCGCCGAAAGCATCGCTGAAAGAGGCAATTTTTGAAATGGAAAAACACGGAATTTCCCAGCTGCCTGTTATCCAGCACGGCGCCTGCCTTGGGACTGTCACTAACAAGGGGATTCTTGCAAAGCTCGGCAAAAGCTCTTCTTCAATCGACCTTGCAAAGTCAAGCGTTGAAACAGCAATGGAGGATGCAATGCCGACAGTGCAGGAAAACACGCCTTTTCCGATTGTCTCGGCAATGCTTTCATACCATCCCGCAGTGCTTGTAGCAAAAAACGGGAAAATCTTCGGCATTGTCACAAAATCCGACCTGCTAAGGACTGTGGCAAAGGGAAAATAATTTTCCCGGCATATAATAGATAATCAATAACAATCAGGCTAATTCTGCATTTTCGATAGGTTTAAAAACTTCAGGATGGGCAAATATGTACAGATATAACATTGCTTAGTTAATAAGTTAATTCACAAGTGTTTTTTTAATTTTAGCGGATTGGGGGTATTTTTTTGCACAAAAAACTGTTCTGCCTGATTTCGGCACTGTTTTTTTCAGTTGTTTTAATAGCCAATGCCGGCGCTTTTAATGTTGAAGCCCCGGGAAGCATGATTGTTTTCGATTCTCCGCGGGATTTTTTTGTTACTGTTAAAAATGACTCTCCGATTGAACAGGCACTGAAAGTAAGGTTTTTCTCGCCCGCAATTTCAAACCTTTCCTATATTCCCGCAAAAATTTCGGGAAATTCAAAAGCCGATTTTTCAATTACAATCAACCCAAGCAAGTCCCTTGAAGGACAGGCTTATGAAAGCACCCTTATTGTCGAATTGGGAAATGAAAAAATAATCAGGACAATTGACCTTTCGTTCAAAAAGCACATTGTTTCTGCACCGGCTCCTGAACCGCAGCCTTCCAGCGGAGTTGACCTTGCCGCAATTTCTTCGGGCTTTTTCTCGCTTGCCGCCTTTGGAAGCGAAAATGCGCTTATAATCGCGCTTGCCTTTATTGCCGCAATACTGCTCATTGCTTTCATTGCAAGATTTGTACGGAGAGTCAACTGACTTGGGTGTGAAAATGAAGGCAAAAACTATTTTCAGCGCAATTGCATTCCTATTTGTTTTTCTTTTTGCTGCACAGGTTTCTGCAGTTGCAATAGGCGGCATTGAAATAGTCCCGCAGAGGGAAAGCATTTTCATGTCAAGGAACGACAATGTCGGAATTCTCTATAATTTCATAAACACTTCAAATGAAGAGAAATGCGTTGGCATAACAAGCTTTTCGATTTCGCCTTACATTTCCGCTTCTTTTCCAGAGGCAAGCTTCTGCCTTAATGCAGGGGAAAGCACACAAATAGCAGGCACTTTCCAGAGCACTGACGCTCCGCAGGCAAATTACAGGGTGGTATTCCTGCTTAACATTGACGGCGATTCCTTCAATGTCGGAGTTACTGACATTACTGTCGGGGAAAACCAGAAAATAGAGGTAATTCCCTATGAAACAGACATCTGCCGCGATTCCGAAGGTTTCATAAGCGTCCTTGTAAGGAACAAGACTGCTTTTTTCAAGAAAATAAAGCTTGATGCGGAAAACGAATCGCTTATTCCCGCATTTGAAAATAAGGAAATTTATTTAGATGCTTTCCAGGAAAAATACGTAAAGCTTTTCGTCCATACAAGCAATGCGACTTCTCTCGGAGAAAAAACAGTCAGCATTTATGCAACAACAGACCTTGACTATGCCAAAAAAACAGCCACAATAAACGTAAAGGACTGCGGGGGAATTGTTTCAAGCCCTTTTGAAGTGGCTCTTGATTCAGGCTGTGTTGCGCTTGAAAAGGAAAAAACAACAAAATTCTATTTTACAGTGAGAAACCTCACTAACAAGGAACAGTTCTTTTACATGAACTCCTTGAGCGATTTGCCTAATGCAATAAGCGAAACCTCGGCATCACTTTTGGCAAATGAGGAAAGGCAGTTTTATTTTGAATTGAGCCCGCGGGCTTCAGACTCCAAAGGAGACCATAATGCCTCGCTGATTGTCTGGAACGAAAACAAAAGAATAGAGAAAAGCAAATGCATAAGAGTAAACTCTGCCTCTCTTTTCGATGTATCACTCCCAAGCAATTCGCTTTCAATAAAAAGATGCGAAAGCGGTTCAGTTGTTTTCATGCTGGAAAACAGGGGAGACACAAACGGGTTCGTGGACTTCAATGTTTCAAACATTCCGTCAAAAATAAACGTGGGCTTTTCCGATGATAATTTCTCTTTAAAATCCAATCAGGAACGTGAAGTTTATATGTATGTTTCCGTTCCAGAGGATGCAAACCTGGGAAAATACGATTTGAATGTAATTGCAAAAATAGGGCACAGGACTTTCCTGAACAAGGTTTATCTTACAGTGCTTGAAAAAGCGCCTGCAATTGAAGAAGACCTGCTTGCAATTGAAAGCATTCCCCTGCAGGTTCAGGCGGAACAGAATTCCGAAACACAGGTTTCAATAAAGCTAAGGAATAATTCAGATTCCGCAATTGAAGGCATAAATGTTTCAATAAAGGGCCTTCCATCCGCAATAACAGCGGATTCAGCAAGAGGCATTGAAATATTTCCCGCAGACACAAAAAACACTGTTCTTGGCCTGACAATAGGAAAAATTCCCGCAGGCAGGTACAAAGCCTTTGTTGAAGTGGAAAAGGATAATGCTATAAAGACAAGGGAATTTGAAATAATTATCGGAAGCGCAGGCCAGGAAGCCCAGGGCAATGAAAACAGGGGCGCAATAACAGGCCTGTTTTCATTCGGCTTTGCCTCAATGGGCGGCGGCCTTGCACTCGGCCTGGTGATTATTATAATTATTCTCCTGCTTCTGATAGCAATAACAGGTTTTGCTTTCTCAAGGCGGGAAATGACATTGCTTGCTGAAAAAACAGGGGTTAGAAAATGAATCCAAAAATAATTCTTGCGGGAATAATTTTTCTGGCAATTCTGGGCACTGCGAATGCTTCCGCATTTTCAGGGAATTTTTCGGTTTCCTGCGACTGCCTTGCCCCTGCACAAGCCGTTTTTACCTTGAACAACAGCTCTTCAGATGCACAGGCATTCAAAATTTCTTCAACAGGCGCAAACAGCGGCTGGATAAGCCTCAATGGAAAATGGATTGAAAAAGAAACCCTTGAAGTTGCTCTCTCTTCGGGAGAATCAAAAAACCTTTACGCTTTCATAAAGCCCCAGAGCTGCTATACACAGCCCGGCATTTACACTGTAACAATGCAGGGATACAGCGCAGAAGAAAGCTTTTCACAGGGCATAACAGTGACAGTAACGCCAAGCAGGACAATAACGCTTGATGTGAATGCGGAAACATTCGGGCTTAAGCAATGCGAACAAAAAAACTTTTCAATCACAATTTCAAACACGGGAAAAAGCGACGAGCTGATACAAATTTCAGCAAAAGGCCTTCCATCAGAATGGCTTTCTTTTTCAAAAGAGGCTTTTTTGCTTGAAAAAGGAAGGGCAAAACAGGTTCTTGCAACAATAAAACCTGACTGCGCAGCAGAAGCAAAAGAATACCCTTTCAGCTTCCAGGCGGCAATCATTAACACTAATTTTTCAGCGCAAAAAAACCTTGTGCTGAAAATAATTGACGCACAGCAGATAGAAATGTCTTCGGCAGCATTAACAGCCTGCAAGGACAAGGAAACAACAGCGCAGGTAAAAATCAAAAACAACGGAAGGCTTGCGGACTCTCTTGAAATAAGCGCTTCAGGCCCTGCCTGGCTTTCAATAAGCCCTCTTGCGGTCTCCTTAAATCCAAATGAGGAAAAGGCACTCTCACTTGCATTCAAAAGGACAGATGCGGCTGCAAAAGAATATCCCTTTGTAATTGTTGCGCATTCAAAAACATTCAACAAGGACTCTGAAAAAGAGCTGGCAGTAAAGCTTCAGGACTGTTACGGAGTTTCAATTGCAGGCGTAACAGCAAACGGCAGCACAGCGGCAGTGCCTTCAGCATGCATTGAAGAGCCGCTTGTTTACGAATTCAGCATTTCAAACGACAAAACAGAGCCGATAACTGTTGATATCTCCCTGACAGGCGCAAATGCCCTTGTCAGCCCAAGCAGGGCAACAATGAGCCCCGGCCGGAGCGTTGTTTTCAAGGCAACACTTGACATTTCAAAAGAAAAACCAGGCGACAAGAACTTCGGCCTTTCAATAAGGTCAGATTACTTTTCATTGTCAAAAGAATTCTCATTCAGGGCAGTCGGCTGTTATGCATTGAAAGTGGATTACGACGGCCTTGCAGGGGCAATTGACGTAAATGCAAGCGATTCTGCAGGCAACAGGGAAAATCCCTTCACAGTCAAGGTAATGAACACAGGGACAAGGACAGTCCGGGTAAAAGCGGAAGTTTTAGGGCCTGGCTGGGTTTATTTCCAGCCGGATTCATTTTCATTAAACGCAGGCGATGAAAAAGGGATTTACCTTTACTTCGATCCAGGGTATGACACAAAAAACCAGGCATACAAAACGACACTGAAAATTTCCGCGGAAAACTTTTCAGATGCAAAGGAAATAAATGCAAATGTCTACGGCGGCCTGTACGGTGCAATAGGCACTGCGGCTGTTTCCGCCTCCGGAGAGCTGGATAATGTTACAAGGGCTGTTGAAAAAACAGTTGAAATGCAGATTACAATCAAAAACGATTCAAATTCTGTCCTGAAAATAACTGACCTTAATGCTTACGGCTATAGTTCAAAATTTGTTTTTGCCGAAAAAAGCCTTGCTCCGCAGGAAGAAATGCAGGCAAAAATGACTCTTTTCCTCGGAAAAGGCTTCAATGAAACAAAATTCTCTGTCCCTGTGCGGATTTTCACTGACAAGGGGACAATAGTGCGCGACATACTGGTTGACCTTAATGCAGGGCAAAAACAACTGGCCCAGGCGCCAATTTTCGGATGGCTGCCCACAGGGAGCATAAAAGACATTACGCTGATTGCATTGATTGCAATTGTGCTTGCCCTGATAATAGTTGTTATTTTCAAGAGCGGCACTGCAAAGCAGGAAGAAAAAGAAGGGAAAATAGAATCCTATTGGCAGGCCCCTGAAGACGCGTCAGTAAAAACAAAGGCGCTTTCTGAAATAAGCAGGAAAATAAAATCAAGGCCGAAAACAAGGCCGAAGGCAAAAAAGAGAAAAAAATAATTTTTATTTCCAGCCGAGGCCCTTGAGCATTCTCTTGTTCACATTCTGAATGCCCTCATTTATGTTTGCAGCCGGCTTTGACTGGCAGCCGACCTTTAATTCAGTGATATTATCGCACCACCATTCCTGGTTCATTGCGCCGCCTGTTGCATCAGACCAGAATTTTTCAATCAATAAAACCTTTTTCTTGAGTTTTTCATCAATGGCGGCTTTTTCGGAAATCTTTTTTGTATTCGCATTATTCATCAGCATCTGTGTTGTTGTTTCCGCAAGGTCTTCCCCTGCATCGGCCCTTACATAGGTCGAGATGCCTGCAGGAATAAAACCGTCCTTGTCAGAACTGCTGTCCTTTTTGAGCGTTGCATAGCCGCTGCCAAGATAATCAGAATAGGGGGTTATTGCATAAAAATCGCTTGCCTTTGAACCCGTGAATTTCCACTGCTTGTTTGCTGTTTTCTGGTCTTCATTGCCGAAAATAAAGCAGTTGTGGAAATCCATTAAGTGCGTGAACTCGTGGATTGCTGTTTCCTTTGCAGCCGAGGGATTCAGGCAGCTTTCCCCCGCAGAGTAAAGGAATGTTTCCATTTCAATTGCAAGGCCGCTGAAACTGCTGTCAGCTGTTCCGCCTGTAATCGACTGGGCCTTTGTCCCGACAAACACTGATTTCAGGTATTTTTCAACAACCCCTTTTGGAAAAACATTGTAAAAATCGGAATATGCGCCTTTCAGGCCTGTTTTTTGCTCTTCAGTAAGCGCGCCCGCAGTATAGCACCTTGAAGCGCCTGTCTTGCTTGTAGACCAGCTTACTGCTGTTTCATTCCTGCTTTTCAGGCATATTTGCACTGGCTTTGGAGGCGCGAAAACATTTATTGAAGGGGAAATGCTGAAAATTGCGGGTTCAGTGAATTTTGCCCCTGCATCATTATACAGGTTCCCGAAAACATCCCCCGGGCTGAATTTGCACATCTTGAACTTGTCACCGCCAAGGCTTGTCCCAGTTATCTCGCCGTCAATATTCGGGCCTGTTGAACAGCTTCCATTTACAGTGCTTCCTCCGCCGGCCGCTGTTCCTTCAGCAAGCTTTTTCATTAATCCCGCCAGGTCCTGCTTTGGAACAACCCAGAGGGTTTCAAGCTTCGCATCCCAGCCCGCAGTTGAATTCAGGACAAGAGCCACATTGAAGGCGGGCTCGCCGGTTTTCAGCTTAATGTCAAGTTTTGTTTTGCCTGCGGCATCGGCCGCATTAGACCATTCCCATATTTCATAGGGCATAGGGCCTGCGGCCGCGGAACCGTCCGGTTTCAGAAGCGTAAATTCAAAATCCCAGGCATCATTGTCAGTTGAAAACTGTGCTATTGAATCCATTTTGTATTTTTTCATTTCAATTTTCAGCAGGGGAATTTTTGTGCCCGCCGAATTTTTTGCATAAATTGTAATTGTGCCTTTTTCCGGGACTGCAAACATTCCGCAATAATCAGAGTATTCGATATGGTCAAGGCTTGCATAGCCCGTGCCAATCCCGCTGTTAATTGTTTGTTTCCAATAATATTTTCCGCCTTCTTCTGTGAATTCAAGTTCCTTGGGGCAGAGGTCCAGTGCAAAAACAGCGTTTGACAGGCAAATTACGACAAGTGCGCCCAAAAAAACAGCCTGTATTCTTTTACTGTCCATTTCAACCATTACTATTTATTAATTATCTTTAATAAAAAGCTTTCCCTGCTGTTGTTGCAGTTGTTTTTAAAAATCGTGTTTATTATTTTTATTATTGGTTTTTATGGAAAAAATCGACCTTGCAATAATAGGTTCAGGCCCTGCCGGAATTGCAGCCGCAATTTATGCAGTGCGGAGGGCGCTTGCTGTAAAGGTTTTTGAATCGGAAGCGGCCGGCGGCCAGACTTCAAAGGCTGTTTATGTCGAGAATTATCCCGGCATTGAAAAATTAACAGGCGCGGAACTGATGCAGAAAATGGCCCGCCATTTGAAGGGATTTGGAGTTGAAATTGAGGAAGGCAACGGGGTTTCAAAAATAAAAAAAACAGGCAATGAATTCGAGCTTGAACTTGATGACGTCGGCAAGATTACAGCGCGAAGTGTCCTGCTTGCAACAGGCACTGAAAACAGGCATCTCGGA
>JAQTPU010000011.1 GCA_028712575.1 Candidatus Iainarchaeum sp. | reverse complement strand
GGAACGGGGCATCCGACGTGAATTCAGTTTTCTTTGACCTGACAAACCCATTGGGAATTGCAACAGGCCAGCCAGTTACAAGCGACACAACAAGCCCCGTCTACAATAATGCGGGTTATTTCCCTGCTTCGCCGAAAGATACGCAGGACATCAATTGTTTTTCATCCTGGGGTGATGACCTGCAATTGAGTTCCGCGGCAATTACAATTACAGGCCCTGACCTGAACATTGCAGCAGTGCAGGCAGCTTCCGACAGGAACGCGACTTTCTATTACATAATAGATGCCAATATCCTGAATTCAGGCACAATCGACTGCAATTTTTTTGTTTCCGACATTGCCGGCAATGATGCAAATATTGGGATTACTTTTTCTGTTGACGACAACAGCGCCCCGAACATTGTGCGCGTGCACCCTGTGCCCGACACAAATGCAGACATTGACCCCGGCACGGAAATAAGGATTGATGCAAACATGCAGGAATACACTGGCATGGGTTCAGTTGCCCTTTATACAAGGCATTCAACAGACAATAACAACTGGGAAGACTGGAATGCAATAATCATGCAGCAGACAGGCCTGGTTGACTACAATTATATGTACAGCGCCGGCTTTACAACAGACAGCAATGCCTTGAGTTATTACCAGTACAAGGTCAGGGCTGCGGATTCCCTGGGCTTTGACGCGAACAGCGCAGAGGAAACTGTTTTTTCACAGCCTGAAGCCGGCTGGAGCATTGCACCTGAAAACCTGGGGATAATTGCAGGCACGCTTGACACTAACGTGGCTGTCGGCAGCCTCACTATTGCAAGCTCCGGCGACAGTGCAATAGCATTCCGCATCACTACCAACTGGGACAATCCAGACAATGTTTTCCTTGACGGCGCCCCGATAACGGCAAACGGCTATCTGCTTTCCGTTTCCGCAGGAAGCACAAGGACTCTTGCAGTCAAGGTGACAGCCAAGACCTCTGAAAGAAGCGACGACATGAACATTACTGTGGTTTCCCTGAATGCCGGAACAAGCCCTTCTTCAAGCTCTGCCGCTGCCACCATATTGAGCAATGCAGGCGGCCCCTTCATGTATGTCCAGGTTCCCTCTTATGAAGTTTCAATGGCTGCAGGTGCGGCAAACAAGTATTTCAGCGCAAAAGTGACAAACATGGGAAACCTTGACGCAAACAATGTCACGCTGACATGGGACCTGCCGCCAGGAGTGACGCTTTCAAGCGGAAGCCTCGCGACAAGCGCGGCGGCCCTTGCAATAAATTCCTCTCTGGAAAACAACATTTATGTGAATGTTTCAGGCAGCGCTTATTCCGGGGCAAGGGACATAAATGCAACAGCCGCCTGCTGCAATGACCAGTCAAAGACAAAAACCAAAAACGTCACAATCAGCATAAGCAGCACAACCACTGCCGCGCCCGCAGCAGAAACCCAGCCCGCAGCGACAGGCGTGGCAAGCGGTGCTGCTGCAAGCAGCGGTTCCGGAACTGCCGGAGGCGGAGGCAGCCCGTTTGTAACCCCGGAGCAGAAAACAAAATTGTTCCAGACAAGCGAATACTACGAGCTTCTAAGGGGAAAGGAAAAAAGCTTTGAAATTTCTTTTGAAAACCCGTTTGCTGACGGCAATCTTGCCGGCCTTGAAATAAGCGTCACAGGCCTTCTTTCAAAATACCTTGACCTTGAGCCAAAAAAAATAAGCCTGCTCAAGCCCGGGGAAAACAGGAAGGTCAAAATCAATATTACTGCGCCTGCATATTTTACCAGGGGGGAATATGCGCTTGTATTTGAAATAACTGGCAATTATGTGACGCAAAAGGACTCTGCAAACAGGGAAAACACCCCATTTAAGGAAACAAGGACTGAAACACTGATAGTCAGGGAAACCTCAAAGGCACAGGCTGACCAATACCTTTCAGAAATAAGGCAGAGCCTTAAACAAATGCAGGCAGCCGGCTTTTTTACTGAAAAAATAAACCGGATGAGAAAAGATGCGGAAGACCTTCTGGCCAACAGGGATTATGAGGAAGTGGAAACAATCTGGAAAGACGTGGCGGCACAGTACAAGCTTGCGGAAAAGGCATCGGGACAGCTGGCGGAATTAAGCCAAAAAATAGCGCAGGTGAACAGCGAGGGGATAGAGCCGGAGCAGACAAACAGGCTTGTGGGCCTTGCAACGCTCGCATTCAAAAGGGGAAATTATGCAACTGCAGTGCAGAGAATAGGCGATGCGGAAATCACTTTTGCCCTGGAAACAAAAGGGGAATTCAACCCGTTTGCCTTTGCGGCAAACAACTGGCCGAGGATACTGGGTGCAGCATTGCTCCTTGCCATACTGGGTTACTTTGCCTGGCTTTACATGATAAAAATTTTGGCAAGGCAAAAACTCAAAAAACTGCAGCATGAATCGAAACTCCTGATTGACCTGATAAAATATTCGCAGAACAAATGCTTTGTTGAAAAGAAAAGCAGCCTTGAGGACTATTTCCAGGCCCTGCAGCAGTTCGAGAAAAGGATAGGCGAAATAGTCTCGCAGGTAATCAAGTATGAAACAATAAGCGCAAACACCCTGAACTTCAAGAGGAAATATGCGCGGCTTGACCAGGAAAAGCAGAGGCTTATAGGCATGCTCAAAAAAACCCAGGAAGAGCACTTCCAGAAGGGCCTTACTGATTCAAGGATATATGAAATGAGGACAAAGAACATACTCAAGAGGCTTAGCCTTGTTGAAAAAGAAATAGTGCTGCAGGACGCCAAAAAAGAACTCAAGACAAAGACGAGCAGGATAAAGTTTTTTTGGAAAATGTATTATGCGGTGATGCAATGAAAAAAACACTCCTTTTAACAGCGGTTATTGCATTGATAGCCGTGCTTTTCCCGCTTGCATCTGCAGCCGACCTGAACAGCCCGGATTCAGGCGCTGTTTTCCTTTCAAGGAATGCGGCAAAAGCCAAAATAGCAGTAAGCTCTGCCCTGGAAAGCCTTGACAGGATGCAGAAGGCAGGGCTGCCTACTGCAAGGGTTAGTGACACAATAGAAATCGCGAACCAGCTTTTTGAATCTGAAAAATTGAAGGAAAAGCTCGGCAATAATGCGGATTATTCAAATGCAATCCAAAAGGCAAAGGAGGCTTCAAAATCAGGCGACAGCGCATTCGAAGTGTTTGACGAGCTGACAATGCTGCAGGAATACATTGCTGGCCTGCCTGCGGAAGTTGACAAGGAAGAGGTAACCCGCATGGCGCTTGATGCAAACAAGTCGTTCCAGGAGGAACGCTTTGAAGAGGCAAAAGAAAAGATTGACGCTGTATATGCAAAAATCGATGACATGCAGTCCATAAGCTTCAGGACAACTGCAATGTACACTGCAGCCACTGCGAACATCTGGACGCTCATAGTTGCATTCCAGGCGCAATTGGCAGTATTAATAGGCACGCCTTCCCTGATTTGGGTTATTTTCAGGAAAAAAATAAGGGGCTGGCGCATAAAGAAAAAAATGGAAAGGCTGGAGCTTCAGAAGGAGGTTGTTTCAAACATGCTGAAGCAGGCCCAGCAGAGCTATTTTATAGACGCAAAAATCCCTGAAAACATTTATGCCATAAGAGTGGAAACCTTTTCGAAAATGACAAGGGATATAACAAGGAAAATCGCAATCCTCCTTGAGGAAAACAGCAGGAACAATGGCAATCTGACGGCAAGAATAGCCGGCCTGTTCGGGCGCAAAAACGCGCTTACTTATTCCGGCTATGCCAGCAGGGAAAGGCAGAGGGAACACGCGGGAACAAATGCAAAAAAATGGGCTTATAAAGAAAAGCAAAAATAGCAAGATATAAAAATAACTAAGGATAAAAATATTTGGGAGATGAGGAGTTGAATGGCTGAACAATCCAGGATTCTAAAGCTCGGCATACACGGTTTTGACGGCCTTTTTGCAACAGGAATACCTTCGGGGTCTGCAGTTCTTGTTGAAGGCGGCCCTGGAAGCGGCAAGACAAATTTCTGCCTGACAGCGCTGTTAAGCCTTTGCAAGCAGGGCCATAAGTGCCTGTACATGAGCTTTGAGGAGCCGGAACCGCGTTTAAGGGAGCACCTTTCGGGATTTTCAATAAAACCGGAAGAGCTTGAAAAAAAGGGAATTTTAAAAATAAAAAGGTTCAATGCGCTTGACATTGCAAGAAGCGTTGAGGCATTGTTGAGCGAGGCAAAAAAAGAGCTGCTAATCGACGTGCAGCCTGTCCTTATTCCAACTGATTTCGAACCCGACATTGTTTTTGTGGATTCCCTGACATCGATTTCATCCGCTTTCAGCGGCGAAGAATACAGGTTCAGGATTTACATGGAACAATTCTTCCGCTATCTTGAGAAAAACAATATAACCTCTTTTTTAATAAGGGAAGTTGCCCATCCGACACACACAGGCGACCTTTTCGAGGAGCAGGGCGAGGCAGTAAGTTTTCTCTCTGACGGCATAATCGCGATTTATAACACGCTTTACACTGACACGGGCAAAAGGGGAAGGGCCCTGGAAGTAGTGAAAATGCGCGGAACAGAATTCAAGAGGCAGATAGTGGAATTTGAAATAACAAAAGAAGGGCTCAAGGTATACGCGGAAAGAATGCTGAAAGGGCCTTACAAACTGACCTGAAATTCGGGTTCTATTTTTCGGCAGTTCCTGCTTTAAGCCGGACGGCACAGCTAAACATTAATATATTATAATCAAGATATTATTATTGGTGTTTTTTTGTCCGAAGAAAAAAGCAAAGGCGAAGAAGGCGGAGAAATTTTTTCAGACGTTTTCGGGGCAGACAAGGATGAACTTGCTGCAAGGGAAAGGCTGGAAAAGCTCAAGGCTGAAAAAGCCCTTAAAGATGCTTCAAAGCAGAAAGCCCCGAAAGAAAAGCAAGAAGGGCCTGCGGAGGAAAAACCTGCCGAAGAGCCTCTCGAGGAAAGGCCTGCCAGGAAAAAAAAGCCTGCCAAAAAAACCGCTGTCCGGATTCCAGTGAAAGAGGCCGGGCCCGAATCAGAAATTCCTGAAAAAAAGGAATTGAAGCAGAAAATAAAAAAGGTTATTTTGGCAAAGGCTGCAAAGGCTGCTGTAAAGGACGAGGCAAAGGTTTTTGACAAGGAAGTTGATATCAAGGAAAAGGGGATAAAGGAAAAGGAAAAAATCGAGGAAGAAAAAGAAAATGAAGGGGAAGATGGTGGTGCAGGCCAGGAAATTTCCGGTTCAAAGGGGCCTGTTTCAAAATTTGCGCTTAATTTTTTGCAGGATGAAGAGGGAAATGTTTTTATCGGGAGAAAGCAGAGTGTTTTCCAGAAATACGGGAATGAAGCTGGCCTGTATCTTGGAAATGTCGCAGAGCAGAGTTTTGATGGAAAACGCGTTCTTTTGGACGGCTTGAATCCGCATGTTGTTTTTGTCTGCGGGGCAAGAGGAAGCGGAAAATGCCTTACGGGAGATACTCTTATTACTCTTGAAAACGGCCTTGTTGTGCCAATAAGCGAACTTGAAAAAGCAGATGGCAGAGTCCTTGGATTGCAGCATTCCCTGAAAATAGGGCCTTTGCACAGGAAAGGCTTTTTTAAGCGCAAGGCAGAAAAAATTCTGAAGGTAAAATTGAGAAGCGGAAAGGAAATCAAGCTCACTCCAGAGCATCCTTTGCTTGCTGTTGATGGCTGGAAATCGGCTGAAGACCTTGAAATTGGAAGCAGAATTGCTACTCCGAGAAAATTGCCGGCATTTGGGAACATTGCAGCGAGGGAATGCGATGTAAAATTAATGTCCTATCTTCTGGCTGAAGGCCATTTGGGGAACAACTTTGTTTTGTTTACCAATGCAGATTCCGAAATCCAGGGGGATTTTTTTGAATCTGTTCACTCTTTTGATGAAAACCTTAAAATTCTGCCGCACGGCAAATTCTCCTTTCGGGTTTCCCAGAAAAAGAAAAAGATTGACATTTCAAATATTGCAAGGAACAACGCAGGGCAGTTCACTTCAGGCGGTTTTATTGTTGCCAAAAAAAGCGTTTTAACAGAATGGCTGGTTTCTCTCGGCATTTACGGAAAAAAATCGCCCCAAAAATTTATTCCGGACAATTTTTTGCAATTGAAAAAAGAGCAGTTGGCATTGTTCCTGAACAGGCTGTTCAGCTGCGACGGCAGCATTTACCGCGTGAGCAGCAGAAGAAACAATTGGTGCATTGATTATTGCTCTTCTTCCGGGCAATTAATCAGGCAGGTTCAGAACCTTCTTTTGCGCTTTGGAATTTTGTCTACTTTGAGGCAGAAAACAGTCAAAACAAACGGAAAAAGATTCACTGCTTTTGAGTTAGTGGTTTACGGCGAAAATGTTTTGAAGTTCATTAATGAAATCGGGTTTTTTGGTGCAAAGGAAAAAAAGCAGGAAACTGCCCTGCAGGAAATGATTGGCTTAAACAGGAACCCAAATACTGACACTGTTCCAAAGGAAGTTTGGAACGATTTTAATGTTTCGAACTGGGCGGAAGCGGGAAGGCAAATAGGCTATGCAAGCCCCAAATCACTGCACAGTTCTGTTGCTTATGCGCCTTCAAGAGAAAAGCTTTTGCGCTTGGCGCAGATAGAACAGAATATTGGAATTCAAACGCTTGCGCAGGCAGATATTTTTTGGGATGAAATTGTTGAAAAAACAGAATTAACAGGGGAATTTGAGGTTTTTGACATTAGTGTTCCTGTTCACCATAATTTTGTTGCAAATGACATAATAGTGCACAACAGTTATTTGTTAGGTGTCCTTGCAGAAGAGCTTGCACTCAAAAATCCCAATGTCGGCCTTGTTGTAATAGACCCTGTCGGTGTTTTCTGGGGAATGAGGCATCCGAACAAGGAAGAAAAGGAACTTGAATCCCTTGCAAAGCTCGGGCTTCTTCCAAGGGGCCTGGACAACCTGAAGGTTTTTATTCCCCGCGGAATGGCCGACAAAGTCCCGAAGAATACTTTTGATGCAGCTTTCAGCATGCCTGCTTCCCTCTTGACTGCTGAAGACTGGTGCCTGACTTTCGGAATTGACAGGTTTTCACCCAGCGGCCTGCTGCTCGAAAAAGTCCTGCACAAAACAAAACAGGGCTATAAAACAAAAGAAGGAAAGACAGTAAAGCAGAAAGATGTTTTTGATTTGGAGGACATTATTGAATGCCTGCATAACGACAATGAAATCAATTCTTCCGAGCTTGGCTATAAATCGGATTCAATAAGGGCTCTTGCCTCGCGTTTTGATGCGGCAAAAGCCTGGGGTGTTTTTGATTCAAAAGGCACTCCTCTGATTGAAATTTCAAAGGAAAACCAATTGACTATTATTGACACTTCTTTCCTTGACGACAATGTATCCGCGCTTATAATCGGGATTCTTGCAAGAAGAATCCTTGCGGCAAGAAAGCTTAGCACAAGAAGGGAGGCTGCCTCAAAATTCAAGGAAGAAAGCGTTGAAGCAATGATGGAACTTGGAATTCCGCCCACCTGGCTTTTTATCGATGAAGCGCACACGCTTATTCCAAGCGGGAATTTAAAGACTCCTGCAAGCAATTCCCTGGTTGAATATGTAAAACAGGGCAGGCAGCCAGGCTGTTCCCTTGTTTTTGCCACACAGCAGCCGAGCGCAATTGACACGCATGTTTTAAGCCAGCTTGACATTATTGTGGCGCACAAGCTTGTTTTTGACGATGACATAAAGGCTGTTTACAAAAGAACCCCGACAATTATCCCGAAAAATTACAAGGCAAGCAATTTCATCAAAACTCTCCCTGTTGGAGTTTCAATTGTCGGAGACAGGAGAGAGGAAACAAGCCGCGCATTTGTAATGCGGACAAGGGCAAGAATGTCACAGCATGAAGGCAGGGAAGCAGTCACTTCCGAAAGGTCTTCGCAGACATTTGACAAGAGCAAAGTACAGGCTCTCGCTGTTGGAATGGCTTTTGCCCAGATTGAAAGAAAACCGGCCGAAGCCTCTTATATAAGCCAGATTGTGCAAACCCTTAACACAAAGTACAAGTCCACTCTCCAGCTTTCAGAGGTTCTGGATGCGCTTGAAAAAAAAGGCGTTACAATTAATCCGAAAAATTCAATGCTTTCCCTTCCAGGGGAGGAAGCGGAGCAGGAAGTTATTGAAGAGGAACTTGAGGAAACTGAAAAAGAAGTCCAGAAGGAAGTCAAATCTGTTTCTCCCGAAGAAAGCATTTCACTAATGGCCTTTCCCATTAATTTGCAGGAAGAATCCGCACGCAAGTTATTTGACAAGTTAAGGAAAAAGAAAACCCTCGGCTTGTTTGGCAGGGAAGAGCTTGTAGAAAAAATCTCTTTGAAATACCTGCCGATTTACCATGTAACTTTCAATGTCTTCAATGAAAAAGGCTCTTTCAATATTGCAGAGGCCTATGTTGACTCGCATACAGGCGAGTTCCTGCATTTTGACGCGGATTCACAGCAGTTCGTTGAATCAACAGGCCTGAACCTTATTTCAGGCCTGGACACCCTGGAATCAAGAATCGTGCTCCTGCTTTCGGAAAAAAAATGCTCTTTTGAAGAGCTCCAAAAAAGGCTTGGGGAAGATGAAAAAAGGATTGAACAGGCAATTGACTCCCTGATGGAACAACAGGCAATTTCACTTGACAAGGCCGGCGGGGAAACAGACTGGTTCCTGTTAAAGATTCCCGTTGACCTGCCGAAAAGCCCCCTGCATGCCCTGCTTACAAGCGTAAAAAAAGTCCCCGTGGAAGAAATTGCAGCCTCAAACCTTGAAAAGCCGAAATTTGACAAGAGCAAATTCCAGACAACCTTTTCAAAAATATGGGGAAAAGTCCAGATAAAGGCGATTTCAGAAGTTTTCCTGCCGCGCTATGAGGCAATAATCCGAAAACAGGACAATTCAATCAGGGTAATTTCAGTTGAAGCATTTTCAGGAAAACCTATTGAAGGCCAGAATTAGCAGTTTTCACAGATTTTTTTCAGAACCTTTTCAATCTTTTTCGGGTCATGCCTCAACAAGAGCTGTTTTGTCGCCTTTGTTTTTTCATTTGAATTTGCAATCAAATCAGCCCCGATTGCCCGTATTTTCATTCCCTTCAAATTTTCCAAATCATTTTCCATGAAAAAAGACTGTTCCTTTTCATATCTTTTCAGTGTTTTTTTATCAGGCTTTTTTGTATTGTAAACAACAAAATCCAAAGAACCCTTTCCAAGGTATTTTTCTATTTCCCTTGCCTGCATTGAAAGCGAAAACCCGTGCGTCTGGCAGACCTGTGTCATTACATTTGCAATAAAAACCTTTTTTGCACGGCTCTTCCTTATTGAAGAAGCCATTCCCTTGGCAAGCAGGTTTGCAATAACGCTTGTGTAAAGGCTTCCGGGCCCGATTATTATCAGGCCGGCCTCTTCAATTGCCTTTTTTGCTTCAGGCAGGATTTTTGCATTCGCAGGCCTTAAAAAAACCTTTTTTATTGCAGGCCTTTTTGCAAGCTGCCCCGGTTTTGTTGTTCTTTGTATAATGCTGTCTTCGCCGCAGACAACTGTTCCATCTGCAAGCTGTGCATGAATATGAACATCCTGAAGCGTGGAAGGCAGGACTTTTCCCCTTATTGCAAGAATCTGCGAAGCCTGCTTCAATGCCTGTTCAAAGCTTCCGGTTGTCTTTGTAAGAGCCGCAATAAACAGGTTTCCGAATGAATGATCTGTAAGAACCCCGTTTGAAAACCTGTAATTGAACAAATCTTTCAGCAATTGCTCTGATTCGCTCAATGCAATCAGGCAGTTTCTTATATCGCCCGGAGGAAGAATATTCAAATCTTTCCTCAATACTCCGGAACTTCTTCCGCAGTCAGTCACTGTAACAATCGCAGTTATGTGCGGAGTGAATTCCTTCAAAGCAGTCAAAACCATTGGCAGGCCAGTCCCTCCGCCGATTGCGACTATTTTCGGCTTGTGGTTCTTGCCTTCCTCGATTTTTTTTATAATCGCGGGAATTTCACTGAGCTTTTTTATTTTAAAATCAGGCTCTTCCATAATGTTTTTCGGGGCTGTTTTCTGGTAGCGGCCGTGCAAAAATTGTATTGTTGTCATTCCAAGCTTGTTCCCAACCCTTATCTCGCTGTGAATCCTGTCGCCTATTGAAACAACTTCTTCTGCCTTTAACAAAAATTGCTTCATTACCTGTTCAAACAATGCATCTTTCGAGCCTTCCTTTTCAATATCATGAATCAGAATCAAATCCATCCATTTTTCCAGGCCGAGCATTTGTATTTTTCTCATCTGCCTTGAGTAAAGGCCGCTGCTTACAATCACCATTTTTATTTCCTGTTTCTTAAGCCTTCTGAACAGCGGCTCGGCATCCTTAAAAAGAGAGATTTTTTCAACTTCATCCGAATTGTACGCGTGCAGAGCGGCATTAATGCATTCCTGCGGGTTTTTCAGAGAAAGCGCATCGCAGACATTTCCAAAAATGTCCGCTTTCGGCCCCAACCTGCCTTCTGTTTCAATTATTTTCAAGTAAATCTCTTCTTTCGGCTTCTGGATTAATTTTGCCATTGCCTCTGCAGCCCTCTGCCTTGCAGCCTCTACAAGCTGGCCAGTGCAGTCGAATAGCGTGTCGTCCAGATCGAAAATAATTGCTTTTATTTTTGCCAATGAGTCCACCAGTATTTGCAATTCCCTGTGAAGAAATTGAACTCCGATTATTAATTAAACGGTTTTGGTACAAGGCTTGAAGGAATCATACAAACGGATGCAGGCTTTTTCTTTTGCCCCAGCCTTTTTTTAACCCGCCAAAATAATTAATCAGCTGCAATTTGACAGAATCATTGACAAGCCTTTCAAGATCCATTTTTATGCTGTTCATAAATTTTCCATGCTTCGGGAAGCCAGTGCGTGGTTTTTTCATTTTTTATTATCCTGTCTGCCTCTTTGAAAGAATAAAACTTGCCGCTGCCGGCCTCTTCAGGATCCAGGACAATTTTTCCTTTATGGCTGATTTTGAAAACAGCAACAATCATATGGTCGGGTTCCTTATCAACAACTGTTTTTCCCAAATACTTTGGGCTGCCTTTGATTTTTGTTTCCTCAAACAATTCGGCTTTTGCAGCTTCAGCATATGATTGCCCGTATTTCACGTGAAAACTGCAGGCACAGTCAATGCAATTTGGAAAAATTTTTTTCTTTCCGCTTCTTTTGGTGAGAAACACTTCGCCTTTTTTATTGAACACGAGCACCACCCCTGCCCTGTGAAGCAGGCCTTTTTCATGCGCTTCGCTGCGCGCAACCTTTCCCAGAACCTTGTCATTTTTATCCACAAAACAAGAGTATTCGATTTTGTTTTGCCCTGCAAGAATTTTTCCGTAAATTTTTTCAGCTTTTTTTATTGCTTCTGGCAGCATGAATTTTGATTTCAAGTCTCTCTTTAATTTTTCAAGTGCATTTTCCTTTCCAATATTTTTGCACATGTCCCCAAAGCCTGAAAAGTGCGAAACATTGTCTGCAGAAGCAACTATTTTTGCCTCAATTGTTTCCGGCTCCGGGCCTTTTGATGTCCTGTGTGCTTCAATGCAATGCAGCACTTTTGGAATTTTTTCTTTCGGAAAGCCGATTGAAGGCAAAAATCCTTCCGCAATTTTTTTTCCATCCAGATGGTGGTTTTCATTTACCTGTGTTCCAATTGGAGTCTGCCCGATATCATGCAGCAGAGCCGCTGTTTCAACAACTTCCTTGTCTGCTTCCGGATAAAATCCGCACAACCATTTTGCTTCCTTTACAACAAGCAAAACATGATTGTCAAAAAAATCCGCTTCCAGATTTTGCATTGCAAATTTTTCAATTTGAGAATAAGCCTTTATAATGCGCCTGCAGTTTTTGCTTCCGCAATTGCATTTCATTTTTTCGTATTCGCCGGATGTTTCAGAATAATTCGAGGTAATTTCTTCCCCTTTCCCGATGTCTCTTTTTGCAATATCGCAAAAATTGCCCGCATAGGTATTTGCGTCGCAGGAATGGTTTACAAACCTTTCAGGCGGCTGTATCAAAAAATATTTTCCATTTACAAATGGCACGAATTTTTTTTCTTTTTCAGGAAGCCCTGCAACCTGTTCCGCTGTCAGTTCGTGCGAAGTGTCCCATTTCAGAACAACCATTCCTTTTTTGAAATTTCGCGCTGCAAAAACCCCTTTTCCATGGATTTTTGATTTTTTTACAATGACGTCTGTTTTCATGTTTTCACTTCAGTGCCTTTTTTGTTATTTTGTCCAGAATTGTTTTTTTGTTTTCGGCAAGTATTTTGCTTATTTCATTGCTTCTTTTTTCCAGGCACAAGAAAATGAATTTTGAGAATTTGCTGTATTCCTTGTTTATCTGGACTCTTTCAAGCAGTGCAACATACCTCTGCCTGTTTTCAAGGTTTATTATTGCCCTTGGATAATCACTGGTTCTGAGCATTGTGTTAAGAATTTCCCTGCCTGCCCTTCCGTTTCCATCATTAAAAGGGTGGATTTCCTCAAAGCGGGCGTGAAATTCAGCGGCGAGTTCCACAGGATGAATTTTGTCCCTGTTTTTTTCAAGCCATTCCAAAAGCCTGCAAATTTCTTTTTTTACTTCGCTTGCCTGCGGAGGCCTTACTTTTGAAGCGGTAATAAACATTGGCCCTGTTCGATATTCTCCAGGATTTTTTTCGTCAAATCCTTTCAGAACCGCGGCGTGGATTTTTTTAATGTTTTTTTCGCTGATTTCTTTTATGTTTTTTGAGGCTTCTGCTGCAATTTTCATGTTTTCCATTTCCCGGATTTCATTAATTCCCTTTCCTGCAATGGAAATGCCTTTTTCCAGAACAAGCGCAGCTTCCTGCAGGCTTAAGGAATTTCCCTCAACAGAAGCGCTTCCCTGTGCATATCTTACAAATTCGTCCTCTTTGAAGGATTCAAAGCCCTGCGGAAAAAAATCCTTTAATAATCCATAATCCACTTTCAACCTTTCAAGGGCAAGCTGTTCAGCAATTGAAAAAACCCCTGCTTTAAATTTTTTCTGCGAAATTTTTACTTTTTCCAGTGCCGTTTTCCGGATTAGTTCGTCGAAAACGCTTTCAATTCTGCCAAAAATCTGCTCTTTTCTGCCGAGGGAAACCGCAATCCGCGTTCCGCCTATTTTATCCTCCAAATAAAAATAGTATTTTTTCCCGATCTTTCTTTTAGAAACAAACATAAATATAATTAACACCAAAAAGAATAAAAACATAACTTTTATGTTAAAATGGTGTTAATTGTTTTTGGGCAATCGGATGTTTAATTTGTTTCAGCCAATCGCTCCAATAATTTTTATTTCCCGCTGTAAATTTTTCCTGCCTTGAAATCCCGTATTGCATCTTTTGTCGCTATGAACAATTCAGGCAATTTTTCCAGGTCAAACCATTTCCATGCGCTGTGGTTTTCAGGTTCCCTGTGAAAAATTTTTGGCTTTGATTTTGAGGCAACCAGAAAGCCGAGAACAACATAGTGGTTTCCGTAGGCTTTGTTTGCTGAAACAGAAACAAGCCTTTGCACTTCAATAGTAATTCCTGTTTCTTCCAGAAATTCGCGCTTGATGCATTCTTCAAACCCTTCGTTGAATTCAAGATGGCCGCCGGGCAATTCCCATAATCCTTTTCCGGTTTCTTTATTGCGCTGGCCCAGCAGGACTTCATTGCCGTCCAATAATATCCCGATTATGCCAAGTCCTGTTTGCTTTTTTTTGTCCATGAATAATTCCTTGTTTTTTTCTTTTGGGAATTGCATTTCTTTTGCGACCTTGCAAAACAAGGTTTTGCGAGACATCGTGAAGCATTGCTTCACAATGGGCAAAAGTTCTTTTGGCAACCTGCCTTTTCTTTCCAAGAAAAGGCGGAATGCGTCCGCCGGGATTCGAACCCGGATTACGAGCTTTTTCCAGCACGGGAAAGGCGTGATTTTGCGAAGCAAAATCTTCTTTTCCCGAGGCTTTTCTTTTTAAGAAACCTTGCAAAAGCAAAGCTTTTGCGAGGCCACGTGAAGCTTTGCTTCACATGGGGGCTCTGGGAAGCTCGGAGCTTAACCATTGGCTTACAGACGCGTATTAGGTATTGGCTGCACAAAATTTTTAAATTCCTGTGAATCGTAGTCTATTTCCCTGTGCCTTGGAACCTGCCCGGTTTCTTTGAATTTGGCATATTTGTACAAATGCTTGAAATTATTGGGTTTGATTGCCCTAAAGAAAGTATCGATTTCTTTTTTGGACATTATATACACACGCATTCCAATCATTATTGGATTAAATCCAAGCATTTTTAGTGTTTGATAAATATCTTCTCTGAAATTATCTGAATAACTTGTTATCTCTATTTTTGAAGAAAATGGGTTGTGCCTGTGGAAGCCACCATCTGTATCAAATACGCCTCTAATAAAACATTTTGAAAGCGCTCTGTTTTCTAGTATTGCCTTTGGAATTCGAATTTTGTTTTTCTTTGCACCTATTGGAAAGCCAAATTCATTTGAAATAAATTCCAATATTTGTTTTGAATAAACCCTGCATTGAATTGCAGTTACTCTCACTATCCTTGTTTTTGGTTCCAAACCAAAAAGCTCTTTAAATATTGGGATAACTTTTTCTAAAACATATCTCCTGTCTGATTTTGCGTCACATGTTATTGCCACTGTATTCCTGATGGTTAAACAACCGTCCCCTGCAAAGAATCCCAAAAATTCTGCCAGATCTGCGCTCATTTTGGGCATCTTCGCTTTCTTTGGCTTGTTGTCAATTTCCACTACTTTGAATTCGCCGAAATTGTTTTGTGGCACTTGTGCCATTTCGCAAAGTTTTGTAAACCTAAACAATGGAATGCGGTGAACTCCCTTGCGATATTTGAAAATCATGCTTTTGTTAACGCCTAAAAAATCCGCAAGCTCAAACCAGGTAAATCCTGAGAGTGCTTTCAATTGGGAAACTATCTCTTGTTGTCTT
>JAQTPU010000103.1 GCA_028712575.1 Candidatus Iainarchaeum sp. | reverse complement strand
TTTTGCTCTGCGAGCCTTTAAGCCTGTGGATTGTTTTTGCAAGCCCCCGGTTTCCAATCGGGACAATTTCCAAGCCGATGCCTTTTGCATAATTTAAAAGATTCATCAAAGGGCCTTCGGTCCAGAATTCTGCTGCTTCCTTTTCAACAGCAGATAAACTCAAGCCCAGCTTGTTTGCAGCATCAGCATTGCGGTGATTTGCTGCGGCAAAATCCCTTGGGTCTATTCCAAAGCCGATTCTTTTTATGCCTTTTTCCTTGAGCGAATCCAAAATGCGCCGCATTTGCAGCATTGTCCTGAAATCATGGTAAACCCCGATTATTACTGGCCCTGAAAAAGCATGGCTTTCTACAATGGCGCTTTCCTGCTTTGCCAGTTTTTTCTTGGAACTTCTCATCCGAAATCTTGCATTGCCCCAGTTTGCCATAACAACAGCCAGTTATATTCTTCTCGGTATTGTTTAATAAATTTTGCCAGCAATTTTTTATTACACGGGGCTGTAGTCTAGCTTGGTTAGGACCCTACCTTGGGGAAAGCCTTTTCTTCGAAAGAACATTGCAAAACCATTGGTTTTGTGATGCCTCACAAAGCCAGAGGCTTTGTAAGGAAGCCTTGGGAAAAAAAGTTTTTCGCTCCGCGAAAAAAAATCCAGGGAATTGTTTCCAATTTGGTAGAAACCCGAGTTCGAATCTTGGCAGCCCCATTCAATGGTTTTTATGCCTGAAAAAAAGCGCGGAAAAAGAGCAATGCATACAATGCCAAAGGCACGCATTGCAGGCCAGAGGCCATTGCTGCAAAAGAGGCTTCTTGCAAATATGCGCAGAACTATGGCAAGGAATAGAACGCGTTTTGCAAAAGACCCTGTTTTTGAGGAAATTGGGAGAAGAATCGGGCAGCTTTCCGGGGAGCGGGCGGATTTTGCGCAGCAGATTTTGCGCCTTTTGAAAAAGGCAGAGAGGCAAATTCTTCTTGGCCAGATGGACAAATTTAGTTATTACAAATGGGCAGACACATTGAGAGTGAAATTTAACCGCCTTGGCCCGGATTCGCCTTATTTGAAATACCGCTTAAAAAGAAAATGATTTTTTAAGTTTTTCACCCGATATAGCTCGGTGTTTCCTCTTCTTCGGAGTGGAGGTTTAATTCAAGGTCTTCGACTGTTTCGCCCTCGAATTTTTCCGGCTCTGTTCCCACAATCTTAAAGCCTGCTTCGGAGTAAAGCTTTTTTGCCTCTGTGTTCGACTGCCTTACAAGCAGGAAAATTCTCCGGATATTTTTTTTCTTCAGGAATTCCACTGCAAAATCAATAAGCTGTTTTCCGAACCCGTTCCTTCTTTTTTCAGGGACAATGCTTAATCCGTTTATCCTCACTGAATCAAAATCCAGTTTTTCCAGTTCAATGAAACCGATTATTTTTCCGGCTTCAACCGCCTTAAAAATTCGGAAATTTTTTCCGTGAATCCTGCGCAAAACCTTTTTTTCATTCATTTTGGTGTAAGCGAATTCCCGCAGGATAATCGGCAGGATTTCCTTAATGTCCTTTTCTTCAACAAGCGTTATATCCAAAAAAACACCGTTCCTCAATAATTTATATATTCAATAATGCATTCTTTTATAATGCTTTTTTCACAGGCCGGATAAACCGCTCCAAAAAGCATTGCAGGTTTCATTTCTGTTTTCTGCAGTATTCCTGTATTTCCTCAATGCTTACTGAACAGCCTGAAAATTTTACCGCATAAAGCGCCGCTTCGAGCGCCTGCCTTGTTTTTTCAAGCTCCCCTGAAAATGCGCCTGTTTCAAATGCAAGCGCAACAAGCTCGGAGCTCCTTATGATGCTGCAGCCTGAAAAAACCTGCCTGAATTCAGAAATATTTTTTTTGTTTTCCTTGACAGGCGCCTGGTGCCTTTTTTCCATTGAGGAGCGCAGAGCGCCGGGATTTTCAATAAGCAGCCTTGTTGTCCGTTCGTCTATTGCAAGCGCCTCCGCATCCAGCTGTTTCATCAATGCGAGGGCTTCAAGCTCGCCTGAATGCATTATTTTTATCGGCCTTTCATGCACAAAAAAAGAATTGTTTGCAAGAGAACTTATTTTTTCTGCAAAATCCTTTGATTCAGGGGAAAGTTCAACAATTTTGAGGCTGTTTTTTTCAACCATTCCCTTCAGGCGCACGGCATTCAGTTCGAACCTTCTTATTCCGAGCGGAGTGGAAACAATTTCCCTGAAAACAGCTGGGCTGATAATAAATTCCGCATTTATTTTTTCGCCCAGGCTTGAAAGGCAGTTTGCAAGGCAGGTCTGGGAAATGGAAATCAGGGAAGATGCATCAAAAACAATTTTCATTCAAATCACTTTGCCAGTTTTTTTATTTTTTCTATCCTCTGCAAAATCCCGATTTCGGGTATTTTTTCCTCGCTTATTGTGGTGCTGCCCGCATACTGCAATACCTGCTTTTTGTCCGCGCCCGTGAGTTCCGCTGCCTGGCCGAGGCTAAGGCCTGTTGCATAGGCAGCCGAGGCAAGCTTTACCTTTGCCCTGTCAAAAATGCTTGTCAAAAAGAATCCAAGGCCCCTGTCTATTTCGTCAGCGCCTTTCAGCGCGGAATCAAGCTGTTTTTCCACTTCCGCGGAATTGCCCTGTTTTGCAGCCCTTGCTGCAAATTCAATGTTTTTTGAAATCTTTTTTTTAACGCCCTGCCAGTTCCTGTTCCGGACAATGTGCTCTTTTGTCAGGAGCTTGTAAAGGCAGTAGGAAATAAGCGCGATTTTTGCCTCTGTTTTGTTGTTTTCAAAGCTTGCCTCGCGGATTGCAAAATTCGACAGCCTTTTGAGTTCCATTATGTCGGGCCTGTCAAATGCTGTTCCAAGCCGTTCAATCGCCTCTGCAAAATCAAATTCTTTCATGCAACCATTCCCATCTGCTTTGCCTGTTCATATTGTTCAGCCATTTCCGCATAAACAGGCATTATCCCGCGCTGGTTGATTCTTCTTTTCGTTTCCTCTGCATCAATTTCAAGCTCCAGCCCGATTTCATGAATTTCCTTCAATGCCTTATAAGTGTTTTTGAGGCCGTTCCGCATTATTGATTCCGCAAGCCTTTCCTTTGGAATGCCGAGCCTTGCGGAAAGCTCGGATGCATACCAGACCATGTTCATGTCCTGCCCAGCTTTTCCAATTTTTCTCAAGGCTTCCTGTGCAGATGCCGCATAGCCCCTCAAAACCCGCATTTGTGCCTGCAGGTTCTCGCCTATTTCCGCCAGGGCAGCCTTTCTTTGATGCGGCAGGTATTTTGGAAACTGCCTTGCATTTGCCCTTGCTTCAACAGCACGGAACTGCCTTTGCTCCCGGTGCCTTTGCTGCCGGATTATTTTACTTGCCAGAATTACTTCTCTCCTTGAAAATTGCATCGGACGCGCCCTGGCAGTCCTCTGCGCAGGATTAAGCGCTCTTTTTCTCCTCGCGGGCGGCATACATTAAAACAAAAGTAGCTTGCAAATTATAATTGTTTTGTTTATTGGCCAGAGTTTTTTCCTTTCCTTCCCGGCCTTCTGTCATGCAGGAAAAGATGAGTTTCATTTCCGCCAAGAACCATTGGCCTTTCAGCACCCATTGCCCTGAATTCCTCTTTTGTTGCCTTAAATCCGAATCCGCGCACAAGCGCATTTT
>JAQTPU010000102.1 GCA_028712575.1 Candidatus Iainarchaeum sp. | reverse complement strand
AGGTCATTGGCACAAAATCCTTTACGCTTCTTGAAGTAGTCCCCAAAGAAGGCCTTGCCTTGAAGGTTGGCGAGCAGGTTTATGTGGGAAAAGAAACCCGCGACAAAATTGAATACATAAAAAGCAGGGTTAATTACAAGGACCTTACAAACAACGCGATCTCCGAGCTTGAAAAAACAATTGAAAAGCTTGTCCTTGACGACAAGCAGAGGTTCCTTGATTTTTTCAACGCTTCAGGTTCAATTACAATCAAGAGGCACCAGCTGGAGCTTCTTCCCGGGCTGGGAAAAAAGCACATGCTTGACATTCTCGCGGAGAGGCAGAAAAAGCCCTTTGAATCCTTTGAGGACCTTGAACAGCGCGTTCATTTAATGCCAAATCCCGCCAAGACAATTGCAAAAAGGATAATTGAGGAGCTTGAAAACCCCGACGAGAAGCATTTTCTTTTCTGCAGGCCGCCTGTCGTGCAGAAACCGCAGTTCAGCAGGTTCGGCAGGCAGAATTTCAGCAGGCCCTGATGGCCGTTGTTTTTATTATTGTTTTAAATAATCGTTTCAACAATAATAATTAATCAATAAAAGCCAAAAAATACAAGGAGGTTCACCATGGATCCAATTTTTCTCATTGTTTTAGGCGCAATAGGGTTGATTGCAGTAGTCATTGTTTTGTTTTTTATAGTAATGTTCAATGCCCTGATTGCATTGCAGAAAAAGGTCGAGAACGCCTGGGCCCAGATTGACGTCCAATTGAAGCGGAGGGCAGACCTTATTCCAAACCTCATAGAAACAGTAAAGGGATACGCGCGCTTTGAAAAAAGCGTACTTGTCCAGGTTACAGAGGCAAGAACAGGAATAATGCAGGCAACAAACCCAAAGGAAAGCGCAAAGGCAAACAACATGCTTTCTTCAGCTTTGAAGACATTGTTCGCTGTTGCTGAAAGCTATCCCCAGCTTAGGGCGAACGAGAATTTCCTGAAACTGCAGGAAGAATTTTCCACTACAGAAAACAAGATTGCCTATGCAAGGCAGTTTTACAACGACATGGTAATGGAATTCAACACTGCAATCGCACAGTTTCCGGGCAACATTGTTGCGGGAATTTTCGGAATGTCAAAGCCGAAGGAATTCTTTGAAATAGGCGAAGCAGAGAAAGCGCCAGTCAAAGCGGATTTTTCAGACCTCAAATAAAATCCGCCTTTTTTTATTTTTCTTTTTTTTTAATCAAGGGTTTTTTTTATGGACTTTTACAGGGAAATTTCCTCGAACAACAGGATGACCTTTTTCCTATTCATAATTTTCTTTGCACTTCTTTTTGCCCTCGGCTATGTCATTTCATTCGCGCTTTCGAACTATATTTTTGTGCCGATTTTCGGCATAATCGCGATTGTTTACATCGTTGTTTCTTATTACAACAGCGACAGCATTGTAACTGCAATCAGCGGGGCAAAGCCTGCGGACGAGCGGAAACACGCGGTCCTCTTCAACATTGCCGAGGAAATGGCGATAGCTGCTGGCCTGCCGAAGCCGCGCGTGTTTGTAATTGAAGACACTGCAATCAATGCATTTGCAACAGGCCGCAATCCGAAGCATTCAGTGATATGTGTTACAACAGGCTGCTTGGCACGCCTGAACAGGGAACAGCTTACCGGCGTTGTTGCGCATGAAATGTCGCACATAAGGAATTACGACATAAAGGTAATGACAATTGCGGCAATCCTCGTCGGGCTGACTGTCCTACTTAGCGACCTGCTTTTGAGAATGTTCCTTTTCGGCGGAGTAAAAAGCAATTCAAGCAACAAGGAAGGCAATATCCTGATGCTTGTTGCAATAGTTGTCGGGATTATTCTCGCAATCCTCACTCCGGTTATTGCCCAGCTTATTAATTTTGCAATAAGCAGGAAACGCGAATACCTTGCGGATGCAAGCGCTGCACAGCTTACAAGGTACCCTGAAGGATTGGCTTCGGCGCTTGAAACAATAGGCAGGGACAAGGAAATTCTTGAAGCGGCAAACAAGGCAACAGCGCACCTGTATATTGCAAACCCTTTAAAGGGGCAGAAGCTCTGGATGCAGAGCCTTTTCGAAACACACCCGCCGATAGAAGACAGGATTGCAAAATTAAGGGCAATGTGATTTTTTAATGCAGTTATTTTTATGGGCCTTTTTGAAGAACTGAACCAGTTAATGGTAAAATACCGCTTCCGCCCAAACAGGAAGCTTGCGCAATTGTTTATTATTGACGAATGCGCAATAGGCAGGGCAGTTGAAGCGGCTGGCCTCAAAGCAGGCGACACTGTGCTTGAAATAGGGGCAGGGGCCGGCTTTGTTACAAGGGAACTTCAGAAAAAATGCAGTGTGATTGCTGTAGAGATTGACGACAGCCTTTTCAGGCTTCTGCAGTCTGAACTTCCCAAGGAAAACCTTGAATTATTGCACGGAAATTTTTTGGATTTGAAAATAAGCGGCTTCAACAAGGTTGTTTCCTTTCCCCCCTACACAATCGCCTCTGACATTGTTTACAGGCTGATTGAAACTGGCTTTGAAAAGGCAGTCCTTGTTTTCCAGGCCGAATTTGCCGAACGCCTTGCCGCAGAGCCCGGTTTTTTTGAATACAATGCGCTAAGCGTCATTTCCCAGTACTACTGCAATGTAAAGGTCCTGCAGAGGATTCCCTCAAAAAGCTTTTTTCCCTCGCCAAGAGTGGATTCCTCAATCCTTGTTTTTGAATGGAAAAAACATAAAAAAACAGTCAAGGACGCGGCTGCATTCAAAAAATTCGTGCAATCCCTTTTCCGTTTTTCAAACAAAAACCTCTGCAATGCGCTTGAAAAATCCTATCAGTTTATCCGCGCAGACCTTAAAATAAGCAAAAAAGAATTTGAAAAACGATGCGAAAAAATAAGGCTTCTTGGCATCAAAGTAAAGCTCATTTCCTGCGGGGAATTCGTTGAAATATTCAATTCGCTTTATGACTAATTTTATTTGATTTCTATCGGGTCATTGTGCATTGCATATTTTTTCGCAAGGCACAATTTCTGCTGGTTTTCCGAATGAATCTCAAAAATAGCCTGGCCCTTTTTCACAGCCTGGTTTTTTTCAACAAGCACAAGCACGCCTGAAAGCCTGTCTGCCGGAGCCCCTGCAATTCTTGCTGTTTTAATAAGTTTTCTTACCCTGAGGCCGGCTATTTTCCCGTGTTTTTTTGCCCTTGCCGCAAAAATGCACTGTGCCTTCGGAATGTCACTGCTTTTCAGTATTCTTGCCCCCTGCGCCTTTATTATTTCCTGCATTTTTTTCAATGCCTTGCCGCTTTTCAAAGCCTCAATCGCAATTTTTTTTCCTGTTCCTTTCCTTGCCTTTCCAGACATTTCAAGCAGGAGCCCGGCAATTTCACAGCTTTTTTCCGCAACCTTGTCAAAATATTTCCCTTCCAATATTTCCAGGACATTTTTTGCCTCAAGCGCTGCACCGAAGGCATTTCCACAGGGCTCGTTTGCATCAGTTATCACTGCCTTGACTTTCATTCCCAGCCTTCTTCCGACTTCAACAAACTTTTTTCCCATATCCTCTGCTTTTTTTCTCGTGTTTACTTTTGCGCCCTCTCCAAGAGGAAGGTCAATAATCACAAGTTTTGCCCCGACACTGGCTTTTTTTGCAAGCACGCTCGCAATCACCTG
>JAQTPU010000101.1 GCA_028712575.1 Candidatus Iainarchaeum sp. | reverse complement strand
AAACAGGAAAGGGATGTTGAGGGCGGGCTTTACCACGCAGCTTGTTGTCGGCGCGCTTGAAGAGACAGACAGGCAGATTCTGCAGAGAATGAATTGGCTGTATGAAAATACTTCCCTGCACAGGACTTATTTTTCAGCTTTCTCCCCTGTCGGGAAAACAAGGTTTGAAAAAAAGGAACCTGAACAAAAAAACCGGGAGCATATGCTTTACCAGGCAGACTGGCTCCTGCGCGTTTATGGTTTTGAAACAGGGGAAATCGAGCTTGGAATGAATGAAAAAAATAATTTTTCCCTGAACCACGACCTTAAGAGGGACATTGCAATGAACAATCCTGAAGAATTCCCTGTTGACGTGAACAATGCGGAAAGGAAAGAGCTTTTGAGAGTGCCAGGAATAGGGCCGAAAACAGCGGAAAAAATTCTTGTGCGGAGGGAAGAAAAAAAATTTTTGGAAATCCGTGAACTCAAAGAAATAGGCGTGATTGCAAAAAGGGCAGCGCCTTTTCTCCAGCTTGAAAAAGAAAAACAGGCAAAAATAAGCAGTTTTTTCTGATTCGGGTAAATTTTAATGGCATTAACCCCATTAATTATACGATTTTTTCGGGGTTATTTTCTGATGAGCATTGAAGCAATTTTTCTGACAATCGCGCTTGTTGTCTTTGCGGGTTTTGCCACAAACATTATTTTCAAGAAAACAAGAGTTTCCGACATAATGCCCCTCATGATTATTGGGGCAATAGCGGGTTTTCAAACATCATAACGACAGCCGGTGTTTTTTTGGCGGAACGGAAAACTAGGCAAAAAACAGGCCTTGCACTGACAGACACCGGGCTTGAGGAGATTCGTTTTCCGTTCGAAGCCTTGGACAAAAAAAACCCGTGAAAGGCAATGGCAAAGTTTTTTATTGAATAAAGCCGATTAATTAAATGGTTCGGATGGAAGTTCTTCCCTTAACAGTCGTCGGCGTAATAATAATAATTGCAATCGCCCTCAGCATTCTTGCAAAAAAAATGGGCCAAAACCCTGTGCTTGGATACATTATTGCGGGCTTTCTCCTGGGGCCGTTCTGGCTCAATTTTTTAAAGCCCACAGACCCCCTTGTCGTCGGCTTCGGGGAGCTTGGATTGTTTATCCTTCTTTTTTACCTGGGCCTCGAGCTTTCATTAAAGGATTTTTTGGAGGCTGGCTCAAGCGCAATAGGCCTTGCGCTGATTGACATGGCGCTTTCAGTCGGATTCGGCTTTTTAATAATGCAATTGTTCGGTTTTGACCTATTGTTCTCAATAATAGTGGGAATGATGCTTTTCTCTACAAGCACTGCTGTTGTGGCAAAATTCTGCCTTGACAGGGGATTGATACAGAACTATGCGACAAAACTCGCAATCGCAATCCTTATCCTGCAGGATTTTTTGGGAATAGTCCTGCTTGTTTTCATTACAAGCCTTTCCTCAAGCCAGGGAAGCGCAATAGGCCTGGGAATTGCCGCGCTTGTTTTTGCCGTTTCAACCTTCTTTGCCGTTTCAATGCTTTCAAAAAGAGTGGAAAAATGGCTGAAAGAAAACAATTTCGGCCATACGGAAGTGACTCTTTATGCGCTCGGCATAGGCCTTGTTGTTGCAACCCTCGGCGCTGTAATGGGCCTGTCAACAGCGCTCGGGGCATATTTTGCGGGATTCGCCCTTGCGGAAACAGATTCCGGGCACAGGATAAAAAAAGACGTTGGATTCTTAAGGGATTTTTTCCTGGTGTTCTTTTTCGTTGCATTCGGAACAACATTGTTTTTCAGCACTACAACAGGAATGCTTGAAATCCCGGCTTTTGACAACATGGCGTTTTTAATCGGCCTCTGCGCAGTTCTTGCGCTTGCGGCTTTCATTGCACACGCAATTTCAACAAACCTCTTCGGAGGATTTTTCGGATTAAACAGGCAGGACTCGACCCTGGCTGCAATCCTGCTTGTGCCCCTTGGGGAGTTTGTGGTAATAATTGCGACTGCGGCGACAAAAATTTTTACCGGAAGGGAAGCCACGTTATTGGCGCCGATTGCTTTCCTGCTTATTCTCGTGACAGTAATCGCATTCCAGCCGATGTACAGCTTCAGGGGCGGCATTGAAAAGGCATTCGGCATCCTTCCCCATCCCGGCAGAAAAAAGGAAAAGTCGGAATTAAAAGCCCACGATTCTGAAACAATGAAACAATTGAAGCGCTTTGCAGTAAATGCATTCATTACCCTCTGCCTTGCCTGGGTTGCATACCTGCTTTACAAGGAACTGCCGAATTTCGGAGTCCCCATATTATTCAGCAGGCAGTTCACGACAGCAGTAATATTCATTTTCTTCGCAGCATATCCCATAGCACAATGCGCTTTCGCACTAAGAAACCTGGCAAAACACGCAAGGATTTAAAGGATTGCATGCAAATACTTTTTTATGATTCCTTCAAACCTTGCGGACCTAGTTACTTTTGTGCCGAACAAGGAAGAACCCATCCACAACTGGTTTTACTACAAAGAGGGATATGCAAAAAAACTTGTGGAATGGCTTGTCGAAGAATTTAGGCTTGAAGAGCCTGTACTCGACCCTTTTGCGGGCGTGGGAACAACTCTCCTGACTGCAAAACAGCTCGGCCTGAAAAGCACCGGCTTTGACGCAAGCCCGCTCGCGGCCTTTGCGGCTGAAACAAAAACAAGAAACTACAAAATCTGGGAACTGGAAAAACAATTGGAGGAATTTTCAAGGCTTTCCCCGCAGCAGATTGGAAAATTTTCCAACAAGGCAATAAGACGGCTTTTCAGGGAAAAAAATCTGGATGACATTTATTTTTATTATAAAAAAATAAATGAAATAACTGATGCGCGCACGCGCAAATTGTTCCTTCTTGCGCTCATTGACACTACAAGCAGGGTTGCAAACGTAATCAAAATAGGCGGCTCCCTGCGCAAGCAGAAAAAGCCAGAAATGCCTGTAAAAAAATTGCTTCTTGGCAAAATAAAAAAAATGATTATTGATTTGAAGCGGGTGCGAATTGAAGGGCCGGAACCGGAGGTTTTTGAGGCAGATGCGCGGATTACAAGGCTGAAAGAAGAATCCGTGGGTTGCGTAATAACCTCCCCGCCTTATTTGAACAAGATTGAATATACGAGCGTTTACAAAATGGAATTGGGATTGTTTTTCAATGCGCAGGAAACAAAACTGCGCGCACACATTGCAGACGCTCCAACCGGCAGGGATTATGAAAGCAACCTGCCGCTGATTGCAAAGGCCTATTTTGAAGACATGGAAAAGGCAATGAAAAACATTTTTTTTGCACTCAAACAGGGCGGAAAAGCAATAATAGTAATTGGCGGCGGCTGCTTTCCATACGAAACAGTCGAATCTGACGATGAAATAATCAGGATTGCGGAAAAGCTTGGCTTCAAACTTTTGCAGAAAATTGTTGCAAGAAACGTTACCTGCATGCGCTGCCGCACAATAAAAGTCGGGCCTGTCAGGGAAAGCATTATTGTGCTGGAAAAACCTTCTGTGAATTGAACCAAAACCCTTTTTAAGAAATAATCTCTAATTTGTCTGGTGCCATGCAGGTTTTCGTTTCTTCCCAGGAGCTTATTTTCAGGAGCATTGCAGGGCAGATAGCAGAGGCCCTGGGAAAAAAACCAGGCTCTGTAATTGCGCTCCCAACAGGAAGC
>JAQTPU010000100.1 GCA_028712575.1 Candidatus Iainarchaeum sp. | reverse complement strand
CATAAAAGAAGCACTATACAAAATAAAAAATTTCCAAGGGGCGATTGGAAACAATTTATCCTTCAACAGCAACGGCGACATTGTTGACAGACCACTGGAAACAATGACAATTAAGAATGGAAAATTTGTTTTATACCCGGGGTAATTTCATACAGGTCACTTGATTTTAATCTGTATTTCCGCATATTTTGGAAGCGCAATTGTTGCCTGTTTTGATTTTTTTGTTTCAACAAAACCGTTCTTTTTCAGGTGCGCAATGTCCCTGCTCACTGCCTCTTGATGCCTTTTCAGTGCTTTGGCGGTTTGTGAAATAGATTTTTCAGAATTCTCTTTTTTGATGTCCATTAGATAAAGAAGAGTGTTAATTCTTGCCGGGGACAAAAGCTCAGCCAGCTCATTGTAATTATCAAGGTAAAGAACATTTTTTGGCTGGTCGGGCCTTTTTCCGGAAAAAAGGTCATCCAAATCCTTGTCCATGTCGCCGCCAATAATTATGGTAAAAACATCGTCTTTTTTTTCCATAAAAACACCAAACATATTGTATAACATACAAGTTATATATCTTTGTTTTGCCTTTTCAGAAGAAACCACTGCTTGTATTTTTGCCAGTCATTCAAAATCTGCCTTTTGAACTCCTTGGCTGTTTCGGATGAAATTTCCCTCTGAAGGGCCTCTCCTTCGTGCTTCGCCCTTTGATAATAACGGTGAACATGAACAAAGTCGTGGGCACTGTCAAACCTGATGACCTCACGTTCCGTTTCCCCAAAAACATAGACCTGTGCAACACAAAATCCAATCACTTTTTTTGATTCATTGTCAAAGTCAACAATAACCAAAACATAATCGCTCGGGCTTAGCCATTCTTTCCTTTTAAAATGCTCAATTGCCATAAAAAGCAGGGCAATAAAAACAAATATAAACTGCGATTCGAATTCTGCAATTGCCGAACAGCAAACCAAACCGTTAAAAAGAAAAAGCCCGCAATAAAATAAGTGAATCCATGCAATCTGGATTGAAAATTTGTTTTTTGGCCTGCATCGCGCTTTTTTCCGTTCTGCTTATTCTCGGCTGCGCACAAAATCCACAGCAGCCAAGTGCAAAAGAAACAATCAAGGTCGGAATCCTTACCCCGCTTTCAGGAGCAAGGGCCGAGGCAGGGGAATACTCAAAAAGAGGCCTGGATTTTGCAGTGCAGGAAATCAATTCCGACAATTCAAAAAAATATTCCGTTGAACTTGCCTTTGAGGACACGCAATACGACCCGAAACTGGCAGTAACCGCTTTCCAGAAATTCAGGGACATTGACGGATTGAAATTTGTAATCGGCCCCTATGGCTCTTCCGAAGTTTTGGCCATTGCCCCGCTTGCGGAACAGGGCAGAATAATACTGCTTACATCCTCTTCCCAGTCAACAGATGTGACTAATGCGGGGGATTATATTTTCAGGAGCCAGATAAGCGTTGGCCAGGAAGCACCTTTCTGGGCTGATTTTATTTACAGAAAAATCGGTTCAAAGCCACTGCATCTGCTGCTCATAAACACTGATTATGGGGAATCATACCAAAAAAATTTTGTTCCCGCTTTTGAAAAACTTGGAGGAAAAATAGGCGTGGTTGAAAAATTCGGCTCAGGAGACACTGATTTCAGGACAGCGCTCTCAAAAATAAAAGATTCCGAAACAGGCGGAATTCTAATGGTGACAATGCCGAAATCCGCAGGCCTGATTTTGAAACAGGCAAAAGAAATGGGCATTGAAACAAGCTTTTTCGCCTCCTCGGTGTTTGAAGGCCAAGAACTGTTTGACGCGGCAGGAGGCGCAGAGGAAGGCATTGTTTATCCCTATCCCTATGATGTTGAAAGCGCAGACACTGCAATGAAAACCTACAAGGAAAAATATTACGCAAAGTACAATGAAATTCCGGAAATGATTTCAGCAAACGCGCATGATGCATTGATGCTCCTGGATTACTGCTTTGAAAAAACAGGCAATGATGTTGAAAAAATAAAAGCCTGCCTCTATTCAATAAAAGATTTTGAAGGCGCTTCAGGCACAATAACCTTTGACAAAAACGGGGACGTAACAAAACCGTTAATAGTCAAAATAGTGAAGAATGGGAAATTCGTGAAATACGAGGAATAATTATTTTCCTTTGTGTTTGGAAGCTGCGCTCCAGAGAATTTCAAAATTGTCCTTGTAACTTTTCCACATTTCTTTGCTTTGGATTAATATTCCGATTGGGGTTTCTGCATCCCAGACAGTAAGCAAGACTCTTTCCCTTGAAATAATTGTCCCGATAAGAGAAAAATTTTTTATCGGGGAAATTCTCACTTTCGCAAGCTGAAGTTTTGGGCCTTTTGCAATCCTTTCAAAAGAATTCGTAACATTGTTGTAAATCACCCTCAATAAAGTTCCCTGCTTCGCCCTCTGCTTATGCCAGTGCTCCATAAAAAAGGGCAGAATCTTATGGCTTGCGCCTGCAGTGCCGTAAACAAGGACCTCTTTCGGCTTTTCCTTTATTGCAAGAGACATTGCGGATTTCAGCCCTTCTTTTCCCTCAAAAACTTCCACAGTGACTTTCTTTTCCTCCTTGTTCTTAAGCTTCAGCATTTCCGCAACAAGAAGGTTCAGCGCTGATTCCTGGTTTTTTTTCTCCTCAATAAAGTTATCAAAAATCTTTTCAGGGCTGACTGCCTGAAAAAACTTTTTTCCGGAAATAATTGAATAAGAAACAAAGCCCCTGCCAATGAGAATATCTAGGTAATCGTAAACAGAAGAGCGGACAATGCGCGTCTTTCTTGCTATCTGGTTTGCAAGGCTGGGCCCCTGCTTCAGCAAAGCAAGGTAAACTTCGGCCTCTTTTTCCTTCAGGCCAATCCTTTTCAGGGCAGAAGAATCCATTTCAGATTACCGGTGGGATATTAATAAAAATGTTGTCGAAAAATCCACGACACAACAATAATAGCACCGCAGAAGGGGATTATTTGGGGTGCCCTGATGCCCAACAAAATCCAGATAATATTGGCTGTAAGTGTAATCGTTGCCTGCCTTTTGGCAAATGCTTTTTTAGTTTCTCCAACAGGAATGTTTACGCAGGGAGAAAACCAGGATAAACAAATGATTAAAATCGGGGCAGCACTTCCGCTTACTGGAAAAACAGCATCTTACGGGGAATGGGCAAAAAACGGGATTGAAATTGCTGTTGATGAAGTTAATGCAGGGCAGAAAGATTTTCAATTGCAGGCTGTTTTTGAGGACACCCAGGGAGAACCGAAGAATGCGGTTACAGCTGCAAAAAAAATGATTGAAGTTGACAATGCAAAAATCATACTCGCAGTAAGGTCTGATGAAATGCTTGCAATTGCGCCGATTACAGAAGCAAAAAAAATAATTCTTTTTTCGCCTTATGCTGGCGCGGAAGAAATAACCACTGCAGGGGATTTTGTTTTCAGGAACAGGGAAACAGCCTCGCTGCATGGAAAAAAAATCGCTGAATTCATTTCAGGAACAGGAATAAAAAAAACCGCTGTTCTTGCGGCAAATTCTTCAAACGGCCTGACTTATGGAAATTCTTTCAAAACACGCTTTATTCAGCTTGGCGGAGTAATTGCTTATTACGCAGAATACAATCAGGATGAAACTGATTTCAGGACAGAAATTGAAAAATTAAAGCAGACCAGTTCTGAAGCGGTTT
>JAQTPU010000010.1 GCA_028712575.1 Candidatus Iainarchaeum sp. | reverse complement strand
TATGAAAGTTGACTGCATTGGTTTGAATTGCAGCGAGTGCTGCAGGCGCTATTGGATAACTGTTCTTCCGGCTGAACTCAAAAAGCAGGCAAGGCTCATGCATTTAAGCGAAAAAAAATTCATTGAAAAATACTGTGTCCTGCATCTCAACCTTTTTCCAGTCACTGTTCCCGGAAAGTCGCTTGTTGTTCCAAGCGTGTTTTTGCCGAAAAAAATCGCTTCAAGGCTGAAAAGGCATTTTGAACCCCTGCCTTCGCATTTTATTGCGCTTCCGAGCATTGCCTTTAAGCGCGGCAAGAAAGGGGCGTGCATATTCCTGTCCAATAATTTGTGCAAAATTTATTCCGCCCGCCCGAGGCAGTGCGCCCTGTTTCCCTTTATTTCAATTGAAAAAACAGACCTTGCACTGGAATACCCGTTCTGCCCTGCTTTGAAGCAGAAGCGCATGCCTGCGAAAAAACTCCTTGAAAAGGCGCAGCTGCTGAATGTTTCAAGGTATTTTGAATCAGTGGCAAAAAAAGGCTTTGAAAAAGTCTGGCCTGCTCTTCCTTCAAAGGCTGTTTTGTGCCTTGAAAACAATTTTTTGTGCGGAATTTCAAAAAAGGATTTTTTGAAAATTCTGGAATTTATTTAGCGACCTTGGAATCAATCATTGCCATTTTTTCCCTTATTTCTTCTATGTTTGCAAGGGTGTTTCTGCAGCCGTCCCTCAAAAGCAGGACTGCCTGCGGCGCTACTTTTTTTCCCTTTAATTCGTCGAATGCAAGGTTTGCCTCTTCGTAACAGCAAACTCCGAGGACAGCTTTTGGCTTGTATTTTGCAATTATTTTTTTTATCATGCTTCCCCCCGGAGTAATAAATACTCCTTTGTAGCCCAGGTTTTCCGCGATTTTTTTTATTTCTGATGTCTGGCAGGCACCGCAGTCCATGCATTTCAGGCCGTCGCCGTTGTATTTTGCAATGCATTTTTCCGAGTGCTTAAGGCAGTGCGGCAGAAAGAGTATCCTTTCATTGTAAGGCGTTTTCTTGAAATCAAACTCATTCAAAGTATTCCTGATTTCAATGTGCGTATAATTAATCATGCGCTCGCTCAAGCCTAGTTTTTTTCCGATTACTTCTGTTGCCTTTGAAGCATCAAGATGCGCCCCGCTGTCAATGAGCTTTGAAATGCTCGCCCTTATCTTTGAAGTTAAGCCATCTGCCATTGGAATCATTATGGTAACAATGAATGAATCTGCTCTTTTGAATAATTTGTTTTTTCCGGTTTGTAACCCAGCACTTTTTTTGCTTTTGAAAGGTCAATATGTTTTATCTCGTCTGTTACGCTGAATGCCTCGTACCAGGCTTCTTTTTGGTATTGTAAAGAAAGACTAATTGCCTGGGTTGCATTGTTAGTGCTGATGCTTGTGCCGAGAAAAACCTTGTTAATCGGCCCGAATCTAAGTGCAATTGTTTGAATCTTCTTGTTTAAGCCGAACCATGCCAATATTTGTTCCGCCATTACCTTGCTTGCATGGTAAGAAAGGTCAATGTCCCTGCACGACAGTTTATCTGCGGATAAATACTGAGAAACAAAAGCCTGGTTTTCTTTTATCGGCCGCTTGAATGGTATTCCACGTTCAATCCCGTAAATTGCAGTGGAACTTGCATAAACAATTCTTTTCAGGCCTTTTTTTAGCGCCGCTTGCGCAACATTCAAGGTTCCCTTGACATTCACATCAAAATATTCCTGAAAGCTTTTTCCCTCAACCGGCTTTGGAATTGCTGCCAGATGCACAACCTGCTCACAGCCTGCCATTTTCTTTTCAAGCAGGGTATAATCCAAAATGTCTTCGCCATTGTTCAGGTCATATTCCACAATGTCATAAAGGTTTCCGTATTTTTTTATGAATTCTTTTCCCAGATAGCCGGAACTGCCTGTCAGCATTATGCGCATAAAATTATTGTCTCCAAAATTTTCTGGTTTTATGTTTTTCAGTACTCATAATCTTCGTCATTCCGCGCTTTGCAGCACAGTCAGTCTCAGCCTGTTCATCAACAACAAGTAAGTGCACAATAACTTTTTTAGCCCTTTTGTTAACTTAAACCGCCTCCAATTTTTCGAATTTTTTCTTAGGACCCGAATTTTGTCAGCTTAAACCTTTGCACATCTGATTGGGTTTATTGGTGCAAAGGATTTAATGCCTCCAAAATTCGCAAGACATCCACGAAAAAATTCTTTTATTTAATTGGAGGCGGTTTGAATGAATTTCGAAAAATTTGAGTTTCCTCTTCCCACTTTGGAAGAGATAAAAATAGCAAAAAGGATTGCAGCAAGCAATCCGGATGACTTGGACGAAAGAGAAGCCTGGGTTTTGAACAACTTTTGTGGAAGCGATTCCTATGAATAGCGGAAATTCGCACTCCCAACTTTGTTTTAAAGGCAAAAAACAGAGTTACAATATGGATTCTTCAAGGATAAAGCTGGAAAGCGGAGCGCAAAAAGAGCTAATAGAAAACGCAAAAATTAAACTCGGTGTTACCTGGAGCCTATTGGCTTGCAAAATAGGGGTTTGCGAACACTACCTGCAAAATGAGCTAAGAAGTGAGGAAAGGACATTAAAAGCAGAGATATACAAAAAGCTAATCGAAATAATCGGAGAAAATTATGATAATAGAATACTAGAAATTTTGGATGAAAATTGGGGAAGAGCAAAAGGCGGGAATAATTCGGTATCCAAGCCGATAAAACCTCGGCTTTTATCATTTGAAAACAGTGAAGAACTTGCAGAATTTGTTGGCATAATGTTGGGGGATGGAAATTTTTATGAACAACCAAAAAAATCAATATATCAGATAAGAATTTTTGGTCATGCCAAAGATGATTATCCATATCTAACCCAGTATGTGTTTCGCTTGTTTCAAAAATTGTTTTGCATTACTCCAAGCATTTATTTTAAAGATACTAAACAGGTTCTTGTTTTATCTAAACAAAGCAAAAATCTGTGTTTCACTTTAAAGAAGCTTGGGCTGAAATCTGGGAAAAAAACAGTTAACGGCGCGTCATTTCCAAGCTGGATTTTTGAAAATGAAAATTATCTTAAAGCATGCATAAGGGGACTTATTGATACTGACGGTAGTGTTTACCCAAAAACAAAAAAACACAAAACCCCCTCAATTTGGTTTTGTTCTGCTTCTCCTTTAATCAGAAGAGACTTCGCTAAAGCCTTAAAAATATTAGGTTACAGAATATCCAAGTGGACAGAGAGAAAAAATACTCTTTGCCAGAGTTGTTCCATTGGCAATTCGGAAGATGTAATCAGATATTATAAAGAAATTGGATTTAGCAATTCAAAACATGAAAATAGATTCAAAAAATTTTGTAAAGCCCCTGTAGTCTAGCCCGGTTAAAATTCTTTGTCTCACGACAAGAATTACCGTTAGGACTCCACCCTCTCACGGTGGATACCTGGGTTCGAATCCCAGCGGGGGCAATTTTTTTTATCCCATTTTGCTGAAATCTATTTTTTCAAGTTTTATTTCAATTGAAGTGTCCTTATCGATTATGTACGCATCAATTGACTTGTCTGCATATTTCCCGTCAACATATAATGCCCAGTAGTGCTCTGTATCTGGCTGGAGCCCGTTTATTGCAGTTATCAGGGAGCCCATTCCTATGTATGTTTTTGTTTTGACATCAGCAGTCTGTTTTACCGCTTCGAGGGCATTTTTTCCTTTTTCAATTGAAATGGCATTGTCCACAATTGCACTGCCGTCTGCGCTGATTACCTTTACTGAAACATTTGTTTTTTCCTGCGCCTGAAGGCTAGTCTGCCCTGTGCTTGTACACCCTAAGAGTAGTAGTGCCAGCAGGAGAGTTCCTGCTAACGGAAATAACCTGGAATTCATTGTTTTGCCTCCTTAATTTTAATAATGGGCCCAAGGCTCTTGCAAAAACAAGGTTGCTGAGCACATGAACAATTGAAAACGGCGCCGACATTGCGAAATAAATTGGCAGTGTGAAGAGTGAAAAAGGCCCCAATAAGCCTATGCCCATTGTTGCGCCTGAAAAATTCATTATTATTTCAAACAGGACAGTGCCTGCAAGGCTTAATATTATTATGTCCCGTGTTTTCGGTTTTCTGAATTTTCCGTATGCGCCTGCCATTCCGCCTGCAAGCGCTGCTCCCAGCGCCTGGAAAATTGTCCACGGTCCTTGTAAACCCCATACAAAAAAATTGCTTACTACATATGCGCCTGCGCCGAGGCTGAATCCTTCTTTCATTCCGAACAGCAGGCCTGCAAGGATTGCAATCGGAATTATGGGTTCAACGCTTGGCACCCATTGGAGTGCAGTTCTTCCTGCAACAGCAAGGGAAAACAATGAGAGAAAAATTGCAAGGCTTCTTGTTTCGCTTTTTATTTTTGCATTTGCCCAGATGCCCTGTATTTTTTTTACGTTTTCCGTAATTTTGTTTTCCTGAATCAGGATTTGTTTCTGTTTTTTCATGGAAAATTATTGGGTTTAAATGTTTAAAAAGGTTTTTGCCTTTTAACAAGGCCCATTGAATCCTGAAACAGGCCCTGTTCCGCCGTCGGCATTCATAAGGGCTGTTTCATTCCACCATACAAGGGTTTCTTTTTCGCTGTTTGTAATGCAGGCCCCCCCTTCTTTTACAAGTTCAAACAGGCTGTCAAGGCCTGCGATGCTTTCCTGTGATTTTTTGTTGTTGAATTTTTGTCCCTGGACTCCTTCAAGGTCGATGTTTCCCTGGAATGCAGTGTTGGGATTTTTGAAGGCAATTGCCGCTTTTGGCATTGTTTCAGGGCTCTGCACACTGCCTATTGAATATGCCTTGCTGGTGGGGCTGTAAAAAATTGTTTTCAAATAAACATTTCCCGCCCTTTCCGATTTTTTCCAGTCAAGTGCGTATGCATTTGCCTCTTTTTCAGATGTTTCAAGCTCTTCAGCATACCTGTCAGGCGAATAATTAAATGCATCCTCAAGTTTTGTTTCATCGAAATTTTTGCATTTTCCCGCGGCTGTCCAGAACGAAAGTGTTTCAGTGGATTTTGCCGGAACAGAGGCTTCTGCCAGCTGGTAAAATGCGCTGAACTGCCCTGAAGTTTCTTCAGCAGACACCTGTGCAATGACTGGTGTTGCATATGTGGGATAGAAAACAAGCCTGTTTTCGCCTTCAGTTTCAGTTACATCCAGGAGAATGCCTCTTTTTTCAAAACTGCTGTTTGTTGTCCGAATGTCCCTTACTATGCCTGTTGACAGCATGGCTATGCCTGTGCCGTTGTTTGTTTTTGTTGAAACAAGCGCATTGTCGGCATTTGTTACAATGAAATCCTCCTGGTTGTTCAGATAGTTCAGGCCATAGCCTTCCCTGCCTGCTCCGGCCCCTGCTCCGATTTCCGCATCAAAAGGCAGGTAATAAAACATGCTTCCGGCTTCGGGTTCTTTTTTGAAATTCAGCTCTATTTTCACCTCTGCCTTGGGTGTTTTTGCCTCGCTGAAAAATTCCCAGTTGTTTCCGAAATTGATATTGAACACTGATTCAAATGTTCCCGCATTCGGCAGTTCTGTTGAATCCAAAAATTTCTGGCCGAATTTCAGTTTCCCATTGTTTGAAAAAAAATCAATCCATTTTCCGTTTGAATTTTTCAGGAACCATTCTGGTGCATCAAATAATTCGTTTTTATTGTAGTAATCCGCAAAGTCTTTCATGAAATTTTCCGAATAGCCGTCCTTTATCAGCAGGACCTCGTTATTTATGTATTTTTCAAGGCCTGCGGGTGTTTTTATTTTTCCTGTCCAGGAAACAGCCCCTTTTTTTCCGGCTTCTTCAACGTAATAATTTATTGCCGGCTTGTTGTCATACTGGAAAGTGGATTTTGGCATCCAGCATTCGGGATTCAGCTCCTGCAGGTTTGTGGGTATTGCCTGCCCGCCTATCTCGTTTATGTACGGGTTCCATTTTTCAGCAATCCATTTCAGGTCTTCCACAGCCTGGTTTGTCGGGCAGTTTATTCCGGTGTTTTTTTCAACGAATTCCTGCAGTGCCCTGAGGCGCTTGCCCGCCATTATGCTGAATTGCGCTGCATCACAGTAAACAGCCTTGCTGTTTGATGCAAGGCAGGCATCTTCTGAAATTCCTGTGCTTTCATTCCAGTTCCAGTTTAATTTTATTTTTGGAACCGCGTTTTCTCCCGCAGCACCGAACTGCGCGCCGTTCATGCAGACAGCATCATAATCCGCGGCCACTGATGCCCTTTTCGCACCAGTAATGAATTTTAAATGGAATTTTTGTTCCACAAGAATTTTTTCCCCTTCGTCGGGAACATTAAAGGGGCCGAATGTTGCCCCTGCTGCAGAATCAGCTGTTCCACCTCCGGCATATGCCGCAGAGGAAATTGTTGTGGGTTCCGCATGCTTGTGCTTGTAAGCCATTATCCTTGCAAGGGCATAAACAGGCCTGCCTGATTCAATTCCCGAATTTTCAAACCAGACTCCTGCTGTCTGGCTTTCAAATTCCCCGAAAATTTTTGCTTCTTCACTGTTCCATCCGCCGCTGATATTGGCATTGTCCAGTACAATGTCTGATGCATCTGTTTTCAGGTTTGTTATGAAATCCGGGAGAATGCTCTTGAATCCCTCTGGGCAGTTGCCAAGATACATGTTGTAAGCATTGCCGCTGTAGCCCCCTACAAGTGTTCCAAGCCCAACATAAGAGCCGAGAATTCCTATCGTCCTTCCTTTTCCAAATGTCGAGGCTTCCTGCGCATTCACTTCCACAACTGAAAGCTTGTTCAACTGGTCTTCAGCAACACTGCTCTGTGCACTGGCTGCATTTGATGCGGCATTTGCGGCATCTGCAGCCCCCTGCGCTGCCTGGGCCTGGCTTTGTGCAGCTATATTTGCTGCTGAAAGGCCTGTTTGTGCGGATTTGAATCCTGCAAAAGTGCCCATGAATGTGCCCATTGGGCCTGAAGCAGCCTGGCATTTCATTATTGTGGCGGCATTTGCCATGATTATTGCGATTTGTGTTCCAACACCGGCAGTATTTGTCCCGACCTGTGTAAATTGCTGGCCCGCATTTCCCATCTGCTGGCTGTCCTGCTGTGATTGCTGCGCTGCCTGCATCATTTCCTGAGCTGCCTGGGCTGCCTGTGCGCTTCCTTCTTTTGCCCTGTTCGAAATTGCCTGTGTTTCACATGGCCCCTTTTGCGCATTAAGCGCATTTTCCAGGCCTTTATTCCCAAGGTTCTGGCCCTGCTCTGCATTATTTTTGCCCTGGCCTGTTGCGCCAGTAGCAGCTCCGGCCGCAGTATTTGCTCCCATTGTCGCAACTTTCGCATTCATCAGCGCTTTGTTCATTTTTGTTGCTGCTGTTTCAGCGGCTGTGCATGCTGCCATTGTTGAGGGATTTGCTATGCCTGCTTTTGCAGCTGCAGAAACACTCTGGCCCTGTGTAACAAGCATTTCTCCAAGCTGCGCCAGCTGCTGTGCAGAGCCCAGAACCTGCTGTGCCGCCTGGTCTGCCTGGTCTGCCTGCTGTTTTGAATTGTCAAGGAGCTTTTTTGCGGCATCGCTTAATTGCTGCCCCTTGTCTGTTTCGCTTGAAGCTTTTTTTGCCATTTCTTCCATGCGCTGCTTTGCAATGCCTGCCGCGATTTTTGCATTTGCAAGTTCAAGATGAGTTGCGCCAGTCCCTGCAAGCCCGGGGTCGAAAAAGCTTTGTGTGTTCTGCATGCTCTGGTTCCAGGAATCAACAGGGGCGATTACCTCCACATCTTCGGCAAGGTTTTTGTTCAGTGCAGTTGCACTGTCTTTTGTTCCCTGTCCAATTATTGAGAATTCGTATTTGTCAAGAGTGAAAATCGCATTGTCATTAGGCTCTACAAACACGTCCACTGTTTTTACCTGAACCCAGCCGCTGTTTGAGCTTTTTGCCTCGATATTCACCCCGTAAATTCCCGCAATTCCGCCTCTGGAAACAACAACAGCCCCCTTTGGATTTTCCGGGCTTAAAGCCATGTTTTTTGAGCTTAACTGGATTGTTCCTTCCGATGCCCCGCCTTTGCAGCCCTCGTCATTCCTGCAGAAGGCAAGTTCAAGGGGAATTTTGCATTCTTTTGTGTCAACTGAAAAGCCTGCGGAGCTTGCGCCTTTTTTGATTTCAACAAGGCCCGTGTCTGTTTTTATGCACTGCTCAATGTTCACAAGGTCTATTTTTGCGTTTATTTCAGTGCTTCCCACAAATTTTGGGCCGCGTTCAGCCTCTGTCTGCCCGTCAAAAATTATTTTGAACACGGCTGTTTTTCCCAATGAATCCGGCTTTGGAGTGAAAACAATTGTGAGTTTTATTTTCTGCCCGCTTCCAATGCCGCGCATCACTGTTTTCCAGTTGTTCTCCCCGATAATTTCAGTTGCGCCAGCATAATAGCCAGTTTCAAACAATTCAAGCACTCCAGTTGAAAGGCCCTGCCATTCCGTTTTTGCAACAAGTTTCTGCAGTGAAGCGCCTTCTGTTTCTGCACTGCAGGCATTTTCAAGTTCGAGTTCCAGAACTGCCTTGTTGTTTTTAGTGCCTGCAAGCCATTCCTGCGTGTTCACTTTTATGCAGTTCATTGAAGCTGCAGAGGATTTTTTTATTTTAATCACAAGCGGGACTTTTGCATCGAATTTTTTTCCTGTTTTCGGCTCTATAACAGTGACAAGCAGTTCAGCATTCAGGGTTTCATCATTTTCAATTTCAGTTCCGGAATCAAACCTTGCCCGCACTATTCCGATTTTTTCCGTGCCTGCCGCAGGAATTTTTGTTCCCTTAAGCGAGGAAAAAAACCCTAAAAGCACTGCCTCATCAAGAAGCCCTTTTGTGTCTCCGCCCATTGAAACAGAGAAAATTGCAAGGTCTGCCTGCGTGTTGTTTGTTATTCTCGCCTCTGCAGTTTCCTCGGGATTTGCCTTTGTGTCAATCTGGACTTCAAGCGCAGAATTTTCTATTGTAAAAACCCGGCTTCCAATTATTTTTTCAACAGGTTCTGCAAAATAGCCGTCTTTCACTGCCTCAAAAACAATTCTTGTGCCGGGCATTGCAGGCTGCAGCAGGAATTTTGCCTCGCCTTTCCCATTTGTGTTTGCTTTTTCCCCTGCAGTTGAATTGTCTGCAAGAACCTTTGTCATCCGGATTGTTGCATCCGCAAGAGGCTTGTTTTCCGATAAAACCGTTGCAGTTATTCCTGTCTCCAAAAACAAGGGCAGTTCTTCAGGCGTTATTTCAAGCAGCATGGGCTTTCCCGCGCCTGTTTCAAGCCAGATTGTCTTTGAAAAAATGCCTGTTCCGCCTTCAGAAATTGCTATTTCAAGAGTGCCCAGGCTTGTTTTTTTCGGGTTGAACAGGAGATTGAAATTCACAGAATCCATGTTCCCTATGCTTTTCAACTGGAAATTTTCAATTTTCCCGATGCCTGATTCAAATGTTTTTTTTGTTTTGTTGTATGCAACAAACATGCCGAATTCCGCTTCTCCCGCACCGCCTGTTTTTACAGTGATTTTCGGGTTTGAAAATGTTTTTCCGGAATTGTTTTTTATTTCAAAATTTAAATTGTAATCCCTGTTCAGCAAAAGGGAGTAATTTTCGTTCTGGAATTCTTTTTTTGAATTGCCAAAAACCCATTCGTTTCCATAGCACATATCAAGGCCGCAGTCAGTGTCAACCCCTTCCCCGAATTCAAGGCCAAAGGTTTTTGCATAAAGCCCCTGTTTTGAAGGCACGCTCTCAAAGCCTTTCAGTTCCGAATCTTCAGGCAGCCTCAAATATTTTCCGCCGCTGTCAACAAACCAGGCCCTGTAGTGAAGCCTGAGAAGAGAATTAGGCTCCACGCCGCTTTTTACCTTGAATTCAAAACCCAAAAAATATTTTTTTCCCTCCGCGCCGGGCGCAAATTCTATGCCCGCCCATTTTGATTCCCCGCATTCCTCTGAAATGTCAGATTCATAGCCCAGCGGGGCAGAAAAACCTGTTCCGCAATAAATTTTTTCAGGCAGTGCGAACAGCTCGTTTGTTATTGCCATTTTTTCAGACAAAAGGCTCTGTTCATCCCCTGCCCTGAAATTCAGACCTGCAACTGAAAAACCGCTGTTTTCAGGGGTTTCAATGCTGAACAATGCAACATACTTCCTGCCGGCTTTCAGCATGCCTGTTTTTGAATCGCCTTCAAAAATCCCCTCATACTTAAGAGCGGGTTCAGTAACAGCTGTTTTGGGATTCATTTGAATGTTAAATTCAATTACTTCATTGGGCCATAATTGCTTTGGAATTGTCTGGACTGTTGTATAACCCTGCATTTTTGCAATTACAAAAACTTTTTTGTCGGCTTTTGTTGAAAACTCGCCAGTCCCTTTTGTCATTGCAATCCTCTGCAAAAGCCCCCCGTCTTCAGAATAAATCCCAGCTTCGGATTCCTCAAGCATAATGTCCCTGTTTTCAAATGCATTCACCCTTATTGTCGCTGTTCCAATATCCAGCCTTACAAAAAACCCGTTTTTTGCCCTTATGTCAATCACGGCCAGATTCGCCTTATTGTCGCCAAAGGCTGGAAATTTTTCCGCATACGCATAATATGCGCCGTCTGCAACTCCCCTGAATTCTGCTGTGCCGTTCGCATCAGTGTATCTTGCGGAATAGGGCATTGTTTCTCCTGCGGCATTTTTCAAAACAACCTTTGCATTTTCAACAGGCAGGCTATCCTCATCAAGAACATTGACTTCAACAATTCCGCTGTTTTCGCTGTTCAATCCCTCAAGCTCAAGAACAACTTCACCGCTCGTTTCAATTGCCTGCGAAGCAGGCAGATAATTTTCCGCGCTTGCGGAAACAGTGTATGTGCCAGTTTCCTTGACTGCAAAACCCAGGCTTTCAGCGCCGCTTCCGGTTGTTTCCTCTGCAATAAGCCCGCCTTTCGGACTGAACAAATAAACAATTGCATTTGGGACTCCTTTTTTTGAGGCCTTGTCTATTACACTGATTTCAATTGCGCCTTTTTCTGATTTTTCAACAAAAATCCTTTTTTCCTGGAAATAATCAGAACTGATAAGAACCGCATAGGCATTTGCAATTGCATAATCCCCCGCAGGATCGGAAACGCTTATAGTGTATGCGCCAAGAGGAACACCAGTAAAAATCGCTTCCCCAATTTCGCCAGTGTTTTTCTCGCCATAAATGCTGTCAAGGGCATCAATTAACTGCACTGTAAAATCAGTGCCTGTGGCAAGCTGGCCTGCAGAATCAACAACTTCAACCCTGATGCTTCCTTTTGGCGCGGCTTCCTCATTTGCCTCAAGCTTTACGATTGTTACTGCCGAAGCAGAAGTGAAAACAGCCTGTCCGTAATCCAGGGGAATGAGGGTTCTCCCTGAAAGGATATTGCATTCTTTCGGCTTTGTTATTTTTATCTCCCCGTCCTTGTCTGAATCTGAAACAGTTTCCTGCGCAAGCCTGAAACCGTTTGCACAGGACACTTTTATTGTAACCAGTTTTCCAGTCAAGCGCGAACCGTCGGCCTTCTGGAACACAATTGTCCGTTCATCAATTGTTTCGCCGAGCTTTTTCAAAAAAATTTCTTCAAAAAAATTGTCCGAAACAACAAATTCCTGGTTTTTTGCCGAATAATTCGCACCGCCAATGTTCTGCTGTCCAATGGACACGCTTACAACTGAATTTTTCTGCACTGCAAAAACAATTCTTCCTTCAGGGCCTGTTTTTGCCTCTGCTTCTGCCCCGTCCACTGAATATTTCACCAGCAGGCCCTGCAAAGCATTTCCTTCAGAATCCTTTACAGCCAGTTCAAAAGTATCTGCTCCCTGAAAAGGAAAAAAAACAAGCACTGCGGCCAGGACAATAACCGCAACTGCCGCAACAGTCACCCCGATAATTATTTTTTTGTTTGTTTCAGAAAGAGAAATTCCAAAGCCGGTTTCCGGGATTTTTTCCAGGCCTGCTCCTGTTTCCAAGCCCTGATTTTTGGCATTCAGCCTTTCCAGTCTTCTCGGCATAATCTCAAAAGAATAAACGAATTTCTAATATATAAACATATATTGGAGAATCAGAAAAAGAAAAAATAAAATTGCCTCGGGCGGGATATGAACCCGCGACCTCCTGATTATGAGTCATGCCTCCATATTCTGGAACAGGCACTCTAACCAGGCTGAGCTACCGAGGCTGCCTTTTTCTTTCTTTTGAAAAGAAAGAAAAATGTAAGTTGCCAAAAAGAAAGAAACCTACATTTTTGGTGAACAGTTCAAAAAGAAAGTAATTATTTTTTGCTCGGCGGGTTTTTAAAAGAAATCGCTTGGCATTATTTTTCGGGTTCCAGCCTGCTTTTCACTTCAAGCCCGTGGTTGTGCAGTATTATTCTGTCTGCATACCCTATGAACAGGCCTGTTTCTATTACTCCCGGAACTTCCTTTGCCTGGTATTCAATTTCATACAAATCATATATGTCGTCAACTTTCACATCGGCAAGCAGGTGGTTTGATTCTGTCCTGAATTCCTGCCCGTTTGCTGTCCTCAGTTTCACTTCGCCGAGCTTTTCAAGCTGTATCAGGGTGCGTTTCCATCCGAAGTGGGCTATTTCACAGGGAATTGTCCCGCTTATTTTTTCCACAAAATCCTTTTTGTCTGAAATTACAATGAGTTCTTCCGCGCTTTGTGCAATCATTTTATCCCTGACAAGGCTTGCGGAATCCGCTTTTACAAAATTGAAATCCTTGTCAACCTGCGAGGAAAATTCGAATGCAACGTCAATTTCCCTGTCATTGAGTGAAACAGCCGGAATCTTGAAATCCGCAAGCAGGCCAGCAATTTTGTGCGAAGTCGGGACAACGCTTATTTTCAGGTTTTTTTCTTCCATGTGCAGGGCGATTTTTTTCAGCAATGTTTCCGAATGTTCAGATGTCCCAAAAGCCAGGACCTGCCCTTGCTTGATATAGCGCAAAGCAAGCGCCTCTATTGTTTCCTCTTTCAGCACCATGGGAATCAGGGAATAATTAGTGCTTTTGGATATTTATTTCTTGTGTATTGCAGAAAAAAAGGGGAATTAAAATTAAAAAAGTTATAATTCCGTGCAGTCATTCGGGCAGGTTACAGTGGTTTCTCCCGCATCGCATATTCCGTTGTTGTTGCATGCCTTGCATGAATTGTTTTCGCAGCCGAGCGCGCATGGGCTTTCAGTCCATTGCTTTCCGTCTGCACTGCAGGTCTGGAGCACTGACGCATCCCTGCATTTTGTTTCATTTGCAGTGCAAACCTGCTGGCTTATGCACGCAGCCCCCTGTTCGCCTTCATTTTTTTTGCATATTTCCCCTGAATTGCAGGCTGTTTTTATTCCTCCTGTTGGAGGCTGCCAGCACGCAATTAACGGGCATAAGATGCTTGTGGTTTTTTTGCATTCAATTTTTACGATATTTTCCCTGTCCAATGCAATTCCGTCAAAATTTGCATTAAAAGGGGCCAAAGCATCTTTTGCAGCCTGGTCATTCGGATTCAGGCAGATTTCTTCCCAGGCATTACCGCCTGAATACTTGCTTTCAAGCGCATTGCAGGAAGAATTAAGCATGTTTATTACCGGGGGAAGGGCAAACAGCCATAATGCCCCTATGACTATTATTGCGCCAAGAATAATGCAGATAGAAGAAAAGCAAATTCCTTTCCGGTTCAATCAAAACACCTTTTTCTTAATGCTTAATTATTGTTTTAGTCATTTTTAATACTTTGCCTTCACATTTCCGGGACAAGCGGGCCGCCCGGGCCTGGAGTTTCAATTCCGGGTATCGGGTGTTCCGGCGAAGAACCCGGCTTATAACAATAAGCATTGCTTCCGTCTGCCTCAACCTTGCAGCCAACAAAGCCCAGTGCAGGGTCGCAAGCCTCAATCGGGATAGGCCTTACTAATTCCCAGTATTCATTCACAAACATTCCAAAAGGGCCTGAACGCTCGCTGTGCCACTTGCACTGGGGCGCTATTGCAGAGGCAAATTCCGGCGCAGCCTCGCCATTGTATATTGCGGCATTATTAAGTTTCGGCGCGCCAACAGGCATGCAAAAATAAGCAGGCTCTTCGCCATACGCATCATTCTGCGCCTTGCAGTATTCCTGAACCTGGTCAACGCAGCCGGCAAAAACAACAGCCAATAGCAAGGCAGAAAAAACCAGTCCGATTTTAAAATTTTTTTTCATAAAAAAACCTTCTTTTAAAATCATGAATTTTGTAAGCATGCTTGGTTGATGTTTGTTGCGTTTGGGTTGCATGTTGCGTTTGTTCCGCATAGTAGTGTTGGGTTCCAGGTTAGTGTTCCGTTTGTTCCGTATGGTCCGCATGTTTCCCAGTTGTTGTTGTTGCATCTTGTTTGGTTTGTTGTTGTGCAGGGTGTTGTGTTTGTTGTTCCTGTTGTGCTTGTGCATATTGCCCTGTAGGCGCAGTTGGTTGATGCATCTTTCAGTGTTCGTGTGCAGGATTCTGAAGAAGGCCCCCAGGTTGTTCCATTGTTGCAGCTTACTTCCAGCCTTGCGCATGCTTTGCTTTGTGCTGTGCAGGTTGTGTTTCCTGTTGCATTGGGGGTTGTTGCCTGTGTTCCGATTATCAATGGTGTTTCTGCGGGATTTTCACATATTGCCCTGTATGTGCAGTCATCTCCTGACGCGTTTTTGAGCTGGTTTCCGCATTGCAGTGTTGACTGTGCCCAGGTTGTTTGTGTGGGGCATTTGACTTCCATTTTTGTGCAGGCCGTGTTGTTTTGGCAGCCTGCGCTTCCAGTCGCGTTTGGCGCTGTCAGGGGAGTTCCCAGTTCTACTGTTGTTCCCACAGGGTTTGCTATTGTTTCCCCGCCAGTGCCGCTTGTTGTTCCGCCAGCTGTCTGGATTTCTTCTGAACAGGCAGCTGTGTTGTCTGTTTTTATTACACAGCCATCATTGCATGCCATTGGGTCAATGTATGGGGTTTGCCATGCTGCAAACATGCTTGCGGGAAAACCGTTTCTTGTGCATTTTACATGCACTTTTGCTGTTTTTGAAGTGTCAATGCTTTTTCCTGACAAGCCCACTAGTATTGAAAGAGTGCTTCCCTGTGGGGGAATGCAAAAAGTTCCCTCTGAAACACCGCTGCTTCCGCCGAATGTCGCTTCTATTTCACTGCATCCGGCATCAATTGATTCCTGGTTGACACAGCCTGCAAAAGCAATAATCAAAAAAATAATAGAGGCAAAAATAATTGTTTTTCCATTGATTTTAATTCCCATCAAAGCACCTTTTCAATGTTTTATTATAGCGCATAAGTGGTTTTTAATTCTTCTGGTTTTTTGCAGAAAAAAAGCCCTTGGCAAAATTTAGGTTCTAAATAATTCATATTCTCGTCACCACCAATTAATCGAATTTTTTCTTTTGGATTCGAATTTTCTCGGCTTAAAGTTTTGTCCTCGTTTTTCTCGGGTCAAAAC
>JAQTPU010000099.1 GCA_028712575.1 Candidatus Iainarchaeum sp. | reverse complement strand
CTAATAAAGAGCGAGGCAGCATACGGAAAGCCTTTTGGCGATGCACGTGTTCTGAATCTCGGATCAGGAATTCTTGAAGGGGTTTCCCCTGTTTCAGAGCAATTGAAAAAAGTTCTGGAAATAAATAATGTAAAAATAGCTTCTTTTGTTGCTGTGGATAGAGCCGCATCAAATTCAGTTTCAAAGGGCATAACCTACAGAAAAGCGGATATTTTTGGATTTTTGAAAAGATTGAAGCCGCCTTTTCCCAACATTGTTGTTCTGAAAAGAGTCCTCGAGCATCTTGCAGATTATGAGAGGCCTGCTGTTTTGAGGCTTTGCTGGTCAAAACTTCCCGAAGGCGGATTTTTTTTCACTGATTTTTTGATTATGGCCGGACAACCCATTGGAAGCGGAGGCCCAGCTTCTGTTATTCTCAGGAAAATAAACGGAAGGCCCGAATTAGTGTACTTGAACTTGGGCACTGTTGCTGCAAGGTTTAAGGGCCTCAACAGAAGCCAGATGGCAAAAAAGATTCAGGCAGAATATGCAGATGCTTCCGAGCCGATAGTTGGAATAATCGCGCCCTGATGGAAATGCTTTAGAAACTGCGTATCTCGCATCTTTCAAAAGAAGCGCGCATTATTTCATCAACTTTCTGGTCTGTCTGCCTCTGCACTTCTTCCAAAAAACCCTTAGGGTTTTTTTGCATCATTTTCCTGATAATGCCATGCACATCAACACCATTGCCTTCAAGCTCTTTTTCAAATTTTATGACTGCCTGCCTCTCGCGCGTCATTGCATCAACCATTTTTGTGTCTTTCTGCCTCTGGCTGATAAGCAGTTTGTAGGCTGTTTCAGAAGGAATAATCCCGTTTTTGAAAGTGTTCCCCACTTTTACTCCCCTGCAGATATTGTCGCCAAGGCCGAGAATTTTTCTTTCGAGAGGCCAGCTTGCATAATTTGCAAGGCTCCATGATGCCCCTGTCCCGATTAATTTTGCTATTCTTGGCGCTCCCCTTCTTGCCCAGATAATCTGCGCCTGCGCATCCTGGTCCTTAAAATCACGCCTTGAATCATGGGCAAGGCCTATCTGCACTATCAGGCCCCTGTCTAACCTGGCCCCTTTTGCAATTCCCCTTGCCTTAAATTGTGCGTTCAATGCCTTTGCAATTTCATTTCCAAAATTAGCGACAAATTTGCTGTGAACCTTTACCGGCTTAAAGCCTGGGCTTCTTTTTCCAATTGCAACCAGCTCGCGCCTTATTCTTCTTGTAGTGTGGCCGGCATTCCCTCTTCTTATTCCCATTCTCCCGAGTTTTATTTGTGCCTCAACGATTTCCCCGCCAATTGTCTTCTGCCTGAATGCATTTACACCGGCTTTCAGCCTGAGTTTTGCATGCCAGTTCAGGATTTTTCTGACAGTTCCAGCCATTCAATCACTAGCCTTGTTGTTTTTCAGCTATATTAATTTTGCTTTTCTTTTTTTCCTTTCCCTGCAGATTTCTTTCCAGTTTTTTGCATTGTTCCAGTATGCCCTTAAAATCCATCCGGGCTTTCCTGCGCGCATGGCATTTACAAAAATCAATCCAAGGCCCGGAACATGCCCTGCAAGCTCAGGAATTGTAAGGTTGTAAAGCATTGCCTTTAACCTGTTGGTATTCATTAAAATAAATTGTTTTTCCCTGCCTGTCTGCATTGTAGTGTCATGGCTTCCATAATGAATTATTATGCTTGCATCTGTCTCGATTATTCTAAAGCCCGCATTTCTTGCACGGTAACACCAGTCTGTTTCCTCGCCGTAAATAGGGGAGAAATGCGCATCGTCAAGCACGCCGATTTTTTCAACCGCTGCCCTGCGCATCAGCATTGCGCCTCCGCAGACAGTCATTCTTTCCCTGTCTGGCAGGATTTTGCAATCGTGCTTTTCCCACATTGGAAAATCAATTATTTTTGCCCCGATTGCGCCCGCCTCCGGATATTCTTCCGCCTTTTTCAACAAGTTTTCAAGCCATCCTTCAGTGGCTTCAGTGTCATTGTTGAGCATGAAAAAGAATTCCCCTTCCGCAATTTCAAAGCCCTGGTTGTTTCCTTTGCTGAAGCCGAGATTTTCAGGATTGAGAACCAGCTTATGCAGATAGCCCTGCTTTTTCATTTGCTGCAGCATTTCCACGCTGCCATCTTTGCTTCCGTTGTCAATTACAATCACTTCATACTGCCCTGCGGGAGAGAATTTTTTTATTGATTCAAGGCATTTTTTTATGAATTCTTTTCCGTTCCAGTTCAGCACAACAATTGAAACAACCGGCTTTTGCATAAAATTATTGAAAGCAATACACTATTAAAATCAATTTTTTACAATTTATGTACCAATGTTAATGGTGAATCCGTGAAAATCACTCTTTTGAATGTTTTTTCCGAAGAAAAGCATTTGTTCAACAAGGACGTAATGGGGGGCTATGGTGAAAGCCTGAACATAGGCCGCTCAATGCGCGCAAAAATAATTGAACGCCTTAAAAGTTCAGGCGTGAAGCTTCCCCTGCTTTCTTTCGGATATCTTGCCGGAATTTTCGAGAAAAAAGGCTTTGAAGTAGAATTCAGGACAAACTCCATTCCCGAAGATTCAGGCCTTGTTATTGTTTCATCATCAATTGTAGACTGCAAAACAGAGCTTGCCTGGATTGAGAGAATAAAAAAAGAAACAAAGTCAAGAGTCGGAGTGATAGGGCCTTTTGCAGGCGCAGTGCCGGATTTTTACCTGAAAAAGGCGGATTTTGTTGTTTCAGGCGAACCCGAACAATTTGCGCTTTCACTGAAAAAAGGCGAAAAGCCAAAGGGCATAATCAAAAGCAGGCCTGTTGCAGGCCTCGACTCCCTGCCCTTCCCTGCATGGAAATTTTTTCCCGTGAAGGAATACTCCTATTACCCCCTGGTCAAGAAAAAGCCTTTCCTGCCGATTGCTTCCAGCAGGGGCTGCAATTTCCAGTGCAATTACTGCCCATACAGGGCGCATTACGGAAATTCCAGGATGCGCAGCGTTGAAAACACTCTTTCGGAAATAAAGCGCAATGTTTCAGAATTCGGCATGAAAGGAATGCTTTTCCGCGACCCGCTTTTTACAGTCAACAAAAAACGCTCTGCGGAAATCGCGGACGGCATTATAAAAAACAAGCTCGGCCTTGAATGGGGCTGTGAAACAAGGCTCGACTGCCTGGACATTCCCCTTTTGGAAAAGCTTTATGAAGCAGGCCTGCGCTCGCTCAATATCGGCATTGAATCTTCAGATTCAAAAATCCTGGAAAGCGCCTCAAGAAAGCCCATTGAAATAAAGCACCAGGAAAGCATGATTGAACACTGCGGCAGGCTTGGAATAAAGGTTTCGGCTTTTTACATTCTCGGCCTGCCTGACGATACAGAAAAGAGCATCAGGCGCACAATTGAATACGCAAAAAAGCTCGACACGCATATTGCACAGTTTTTCATATGCACCCCATTTCCAGGGACGGAATTTTTCGAGGAAACAAAAAAAAGCATTTTTGAAAAAGACTGGGAAAAATTCGATTCTTTCACCCCCGTATTCAGGCATAAGAATCTTTCCCCGGAGCAGATTCTCGCGCTGAAGGAAAAGGCTTTCCAGGAATATTATTTCCGACCCTCGTACATGGCAAAGTTCCTTGCCAGGAATTTTTTCTGGTGATTGATTATGAAAGTTTTGCTTGTAAAATTGAATCAGGAAGCTGATGAAATAATCCCGCCGATCGGCCTTGGTT
>JAQTPU010000098.1 GCA_028712575.1 Candidatus Iainarchaeum sp. | reverse complement strand
ACAACTTCGGCATTCTGCATTCCCAGGCCCTTAAGCAGGCTTACAAGCTCCTGCTCTTTGCATTTCAAAAATTTTTTTCCGGAAATAGCAATTCCCTTGAACTGCGAATGGCTGATTTCAATCAGGAGCTTTTTCTGGTTAAGGATAATTTTTGCATTCAAAAGCTCTTTTTTGATTATTTCCTCCTCTTCCCTGCTTTTTGCAAGCAGGATTACTGCATCTGCAGTCCTTATGATTGACAATACCTGTGTTCCCTGCGCAGCCCCTTCGGAAGCGCCTTCAACAAGGCCGGGCAGTTCGACAAGCTGTATTTTTGCGCCCTTAAAATCCATCATTCCGACCTGCGGAGTTTTCGTAGTGAAGGGATAAGGCGCAATTTCAACCTCCACGCCTGTCAGGGCCTTGAGCAGCGAGCTTTTTCCCGAATTCGGAAAGCCGATAATGACTATCTGGCCAATGCCCTCTTTTTTCACGCTCAGGCCTTTTGCACCGCCCCTTTTTTTCTCCTGGGCCTTCTGCTTTTCAATCTCCTTTCTCGTGGCCGCGATTTTTTTGCTTATATCAGCACGGAGATTCTCAGCGCCCTTATGCGAAGGGGCAAAGCGCTGCATTTCAAACAATGCCTCAAGCTTTGCTTCGGGAGAATTCGCCTGCTGGTATTTAAAACGGGCTTTTTCAAAATCAACAGTAACATTTGCAGGCATTAAAAAAAATTATTGTGAAATGGTTAAAAAGGCTTTTTTTGATTAAATATCCCGGTTTCAATGCAAAACAGAAGGCGGCAGGCATACGGCTCGATTTTCAGGCAGGAAAGAGTGGGAAAAATGGGGAAGCCGATTACAATAACAAAGCTGCGGACAATGCGCATGGGAAGCGAAACTTCAGCTGTTGTTGCAAGGCCAGGCCCATGGCATGCCGGCACAAGGCATGGCAAGCGCAGCAGCGACCCCAGGGTTATTCCCTCAAAAAAATGGCTGCGCAGGTTCTGGATTGACGAACTGCCGCAGGTTGTTTCCCTAATCAGGGGGGACTTGAGGCTGATTGGAACACGCGCACAAATGCCCAAGAATTTTGAAACCCTACCAGAGTGGATGAAACAAAAATACCTTGAATATGGGCCTTCGTTAATTCCCCTTGAAGCAGCCCTTGGAAAAATGCCCGGCACTGAAGCTGAATTGAAAAAAGCGTACGAAACGTATTTTGCAGAAAAGGCAAAGAGGCCAGGATACACTGATTTCAGGTATTTTGTAAGGTTTGCGGCAAACGCTTTAAGAGGCAGAATCAGGGGAATTTAATCAGCTTGCTTCCCAGAGCCTTTCAAATTCCGCTTCAAATTTCTGAGCTGCTTCCGCATTTTCAAGGAACACGAGGTTCTCGTTATTGCTTTCGTCTGCATTTTTGCTGTAATTAAAGCTGCCTGTTGCAACAAGCCCGGAATCAATAATTGCAAACTTGTTGTGCATTATCCCTTCCGAATTGTCCATGAACCTGACTTCAATTCCTGCCTTTGCAAGCTTTTCATCATCGCTGTATTCAGAGCCCGCCTGCTGCTTTTCCATGAGCACCTTTACTTCCAGGCCGCGGTTTTTTGCATTAATAAGCGCTTCAGCTATTTCGTCATGCGTAAAGGAGTAAATCGCAACATGGATTGCCTTCCCTGCGGAATTTATTTTTGAAATAAGCTGCATTGAACAATGCCAGCAGGGCAGAAAAAAATCTCTTCGCCTGATGAAGAAGAAACAACAGGGCATTCCTGCTGCCGGACAAGGCCCTGTGCAAAAACCAGGCATGCTATTGCAATGATAATCAAAAAAAGAACAAAGGATTTTTGCATAAGATTGATTCTATTGGGCATGTCACGGCTTTATGCAGCCCTGCAAAGAAGGGTTTACTGCGCAGAGGCCGTTTTTGAGGTTCTCGGCATGCGTGACAAACCTGCAGTTCAGGACAACCTGGGGAACTTCCGCAATGCCGTAGCCCTTGCCTGTTGAAATCATCAATGGCTTGTCTTTTTCAATCTGTTCAAGGCAGTTTCCAAGCTCTGTCTTGTCAATGCCGGCAAATGCAATGGCCTCATTCAGTTTTTCCTGTGGGACAGGGAAATGGAAATTCGGGCTTTCAGAGCAGTGCTGCAGGGAATTCAAATCCAGGGAATTCTGGTCGGGCGCGCAGTAATACTTGTAGACCACTGCCTGGAATTCTTCAAGCCTGCCCTGCCTGCTTGCGCAGATTGAATAGTTTGCAACCGGGCTTATCTGTTCCCACTGGAAAAGCATTCTTCTCGCATCAATGGGGAAAAAATTGTAATTGAAATCAATAAAATCCGCATACTGTGCTTTTGCCTCTCCAAGGCTTGCAGTGGCAAGCGCGCAGGGCGCACAGTAGGGGTCAGTGAAAAGGTCTGCCTGTATTTTCTGCTTTGAACCGCAGGTGTTTGCATCAAGAAGCATTTCAATATGCGGCCTTTCGTCAAAAGAAATTTCCGGGATTATATAGGAATCCTGCCATTTGATGACCTGTTCGCTTCTTACATAATAATCGTCAAGGACTGATTTCAGGGTGTCGGAGCCTCCCTGTGTTTTTATCGCCATTGTGGAATCAAGGCTTTTCGCATCAAGAATGACAAGCGGGATTCTTCTCGGCTGGATAATTGAAACAAGCTTCTTTCCGTCTTCGGAATTTATTTCAATTTTCTGGCGCGCATAGGCGATTTTGTTTTCCTCAAGGAGATTCAGGAAAGAATTGTCGTTCTCGCAGTCCACACAATCTTTTGAATATAACAGGATAATCTTTGCCACATGCGGCAGGCCAGTGTCTGCAGGAGTAAAATCATTCAATACAAGCACCTGCGGGGCATTCATTGACCATATGGCAAAAGCGCCTGCAATAATCACTGCAATAACCGCAATTGAAAAAATTGCGGGAAAATACCTGTTTCCCAGAAGGCCGGCAGACGCATTCTTCCTATGCGCCTTTTCTTCAACAGGGAGCTGTTTTTCATTTTTCCCTTCGGGCGCCTGCAAGGGCTTTTTGCCTTTCTGCTTTTTGTTTCCGGCCATAAAAATCAGGAATAAAACAACTGAATGCTGTTTTTGATTAATTATTGGTCATAAAAAACATTTTTAAACACGCCTTTTTTCAAAGACAAACAGCGGAACAACGGCTTTTCCGGATAAGGTTTAAAAGAACTCCCCTATGCGGAGTGTTTTAAGGCGCGGATATGATAGCAACTGTTTTTCTTGCAGTACTGGTTCTTGCATTGCTTATAGGGAACGCGCTGCTCTTTTTCATACCGAAAAGGCAAAAACCAATCCTGAAAGAAAACCTGGAAAGGGCCGCGAACATCCCTGAAACACAGGATCTAAGCGGAATAAACCCGGCAGTGAAAGCCCTTGTTGCAGAGGAAAGGATTAGCCTCCTGAACAGGCGCATTGCAAGGCTCGAGGAACTCGGCTCGAAACCAAGCCTCAATATTGCAACACAGGCAGAAAGCGAGCTTGCAAAAAAAATTTTGGACCTGCAGGAATTCAAGCGCCAGGCGCGCCTTGAAATAGAGGCCCTGAAACAAAGGATAGGCAGCCTGCGCGAGGAACTGAAGCTCGAGCCCGACAACATGAAAAAAAGAGTTGAAATAGAAATTCCGGAAGAAAAATTGCACGCACTGGTTTACAGGCGTTAACTGGTTTTCCAGGTTTTCCTTTTTTCCCTGTCTTTGCTCTTGTCGCGCACATTTTTTGCAAGAATGCTTGCAGCGCCGACCTGGA
>JAQTPU010000097.1 GCA_028712575.1 Candidatus Iainarchaeum sp. | reverse complement strand
AAAAACAGACAGGGTGTCAGACCTTTCAGCGACAATTTCGGGCTGCGAATACGAGAAAAAAATTTCAGAGCCCTGGTTCAATGCATTCAGGAAGCTTTCCCCGCTAATTGGCGCTGGCAGGCTTCGGACGGCCGAGGCCTCTTTTGCGGTGCACGGAAAAGGTTACGGCGGAAAGCACTTTTTTGGCATGCGCATAGGATACCCTACGCCGGACAAAAAAAGCAGGTGGCAGGGCCCGGGCCAGATGATGCTCAAGCCCTGGTGGATTGAACAGACAAAGCTTGATCCGAGGCCCGCAAAGAGAAGGCATGCGATAACGGAAACACTGCCCCTCGAAAATTATATCCGGACATGCAACATTGATTATTTTGAAATGCGGAAAAGGGACGACGAGATAAGGAACGTGCTTAGAAAATGCAAAACACTTTTTGTAAAAGGAAGGCCTGTCAAAGGCGGGCAGACAAACCTTGTTTTGGATTTGAGGCACATTTTTTCCGGAAAAAGCCCCGTGCTTGCTTCGGACATTGAAGTAAATCCTTCAACTCCAGGGGAAGCCGCCAGCATTTTCAAGGTCAAGGCTGGCAGATACGGGAATTTTCCGGGAGGGGAAGTTTTTTTGACTCCGCACAAAATGGACGGAATTTTTATAGGCGACATTGTAATTGCAATTGACCAGAGTTATATAATCGGCGACAAAAATCCCCTTGTGGTAAAAGTAAAAAACGGCAAATACAAAATTCTTTCAGGGCCCCCGAATATAATCAGGGCATTTGAAAGGAGAAAAAAAGAGGCCCGGCGCCTGATTGGGGAAATGCAGAAAACAGGCTCTGTTCCAAAAAGCATCATTGCGAGCTATAAGCGCAATTTTGAAAATGTCGGGGAGTTTGCTGTCAACACAAATCCCAATGCCCGCCTTTCGAGATACCTTATTGAGACGGAAAAGCTTGCGCGCATGATTCATATCGCCCTCGGTTCAGGATATGAGCCCGGCAGGGAAACATTGTACCACTGCGACATTGTAATAAACAATCCGAGGCAGAAAATGGACATTTATGGAAAGGGCCCGGATGGAAAGGAACACTGGATAATCCGCAGGGGAAAATTTGTAATCTGACCTTTTTTCGTATTGCGCTGGCAGGAAAAAAGCCAGGCAAAAGACTTTTATTTGGAACAGGCAGATATTAATAGGGGTTGTAATTGAATTTGCCCGAAAAAAAAGTTTCATCCGCATTGGCCCTTTTTTGCATAATCTTTTTTTTGCCTGGCGCTTTCGGCGCACTGCAGGTAATTACAAAGTCTGTCTGCAACGGCGGCGATGCAAATGTCACCTGGACTTCCGGCAACACCTATTTTCTGAATGTCGACGGGAATGTCGACATTGAGAACTGCCAGCTGACAATAGAGCCCGGGGTTGTTGTAAAGTTCCAGGCCGGGCCTGACTCCAATTCGGCCCTGCGCGTAGTGAACAAGGGGATTTTAAAGGCCCGTGGAACAGCTTCAAGCAGAATAGTTTTTACTTCAGAAAACGATTGTTCCGTAGGCGACACTGTTGCAGGGACAAGCAATGATGCCAACTGCGGAACAGCAGCAGGCGGGGATTACAATGCAGCGATTTATTTGATGCCAAGCGCAGGCCTTATTGCCGATGCCAATGTTTTCAATGACCTGAATATAGGTTATGCAAGACAGGCCTTTTTGACAAACAAATTCGTGGATTCCATTTACGGCTGCATTTTTCACGACAACAATGCACCAATTTTCACTGATACAACCCCGGGTATTTTTGTGAATGAAAATGCCGGAATCTATAATTTTTACAATAATATATTGAAAAACAACAGTTCAAAAGGCTTTTCAGCCGGAATCGTGAATTTTGGGACAATAAGCAATTTTTACAACAACCAGCTGCTCAACAATATAACGTCTTCATCGGGGGGAGGCGGGTTATACCTGCTTGAAGGCGTAATAAACAATTTTTACAACAACACTTTTGTAGGCAATAAAAGCAATCTGGGCTGTGCAATCTATAACCTGCTTGGCAATGTAAAAAATGTGCGCAATAACATTTTTGCTTATCATCAGGGCATAGCGATTTATTCATTTATGGGAAACTTTGATTCCAATTTCAATGCATTTTATGGAAACCAGACAGACACATCCACTTACACGGAGGGTTCGCAGAGCATTTATTTGAGTTCCAACCCTTTTATCGGCGATAATTCCGACAGAAACTTTTTATTAAACTCATACGGGATTTCGCAATTGCAGGGGAGAGGGCGTTCCTCAACAGGAACAGACTCGTTTTTCCAGGGCAGGACAGTGCGTTTTGACAACCGCTTGGATTACAACAGGACTCCAGGTTATCATTATGACCAGAATTCTCCGCATGTCTCCTTTACAGGGCCTGCAGTGGGAATTTATTCCGGAACAGTCCTGATTGACTTTAATGTTTCAACAATTGCCGCGGATTCCGCAACCATCAACCCGTTTGCATTGAAATATTCCGCCACGCAGGGCGGAGGCACTGCCATTGTCTCGCAGGCACTGGGAAGCTACACGTGTGCTGGCACATATCCTACAACAGCGAAGGATGTAAACTGCACTTATTCGTGGGATTCCACAACAGTGCCGAGTGATGGAAACTATTTTTTGGTTGCAGAGGCAACAGACGCAAACGGGAAAGGAACAGGTGTTTTGGCGAACAGCATCCAGTTGCAGAATGATTCCCAGGGCCCGGACATGAATTCCGATGCTAATTTTGGCTGGCAGGCTTTTGATGCAAATGTCCACATATGGTGTGATGACACTTTGAAAGGAAACTCGGACATCAATGCGATTGCGGTTAATAAGGATAATGCTGGCTGGGTTTTTTTTAACAAGGCTTCCCTTGCGAGAAAGATTGTCGACCATAATGCCCAGTTCACTGCAGACATGAACCACAAACTGCAGTATTTTTGCTCCGATTCAAGGGGAAACGGGACTGTTGCTGATGCGAACACTGTTTATGTCCTCATAGACAAAAGCACTCCAATCCTTTCCCTGACTGTTTCAAGCGTCAGGACAATAGGTTTGACAGCGACAATAATATATTCCGCAACTGCTTCTGCAGGCATTAAAAAATACTGGGTTTCCCTGGATAATGGAGCAAGCTGGATTGATAATGGAACCAGCACGAGTTATGACTTCACTATTTCCACTCTGACAAAACTGCCCCATAAATCGAATGTCCTGATAAAAGCCACTAATAATGCCGACCAGAACACCAACGTGGAAACTGTTTCTGTGCGGTTTGAACCAGCCAGTACTGGCGGTTATTGCGGGGACGGAAAATGCGAACTGGGAGAAAGCCCTGCAACCTGCCCCCAGGACTGCATGCAGATTTGCGGGGATGGAATATGCGCAGGCTCTGAAACAATCGACACCTGCCCCGAAGACTGCGCAAAAATATGCGGAGACGGAATATGCTCAACAAACGAAAACTGCTCCTCCTGCCAGGAAGACTGCGGAAAATGCTATAATCCCCCGCCAATAGAAGGGGCTGTTATAGCCCAATGGGTTCAGGAAGCAACCCCGAAACCTGCGCAAATAGCGCGGATTCTGCAGGAAAACGGCCTGGACCAATTAATAGAACAGGCAAATGCAATCCAGCAGAATTATTCAATAAAAAGGACTGTTATTGTCACACAGCTTGCGGATGGAAGCTATAAAACAACAGTCACAATAACAGTTTCCAACAAAAATAACCTGCCGCTTTCAGGATTGAGCCTGCTGGAGGTTGTTCCAAAAAGCC
>JAQTPU010000096.1 GCA_028712575.1 Candidatus Iainarchaeum sp. | reverse complement strand
AATCCTCATTTCGATTTCGCTCGGCCAAGACGACCTTGACAAGGCGGGAAAAATAATATTGAGGCTTACTGAAGCGAAATTCAGCGGGTGAAAAAAATAAGCAAAAAAATAATCGCAGTTTTGGTCTTGGGAGTACTGCTTGCGCAGCTCGCTTTTGCAGACATGATTGTCAATGTGAATGTTGACCTGGGAAGGAGCAGCGCAGAGAGCCAGCCTGCCGCAACAACAATGCCCTCGTCAATCGAAATAAAGGAGGCAAAAGAACAGGCAGTTGACCTTGAATTCGGCATTACAGGAATGCTTCTTGACATGAAAAACCAGTTCTGGGAAATAGCATTCAAAACATGCGAAGCCGGGGACTCGGCTGAAACACAATGCAGCGTTTCGAAGGGAACCGGAACAACGGCTGACGAGCAGAACAACACTTTGAAGACAAAACTTGAAATTTCCGGTGCCGATGCAAAAAAGATTGTGAACGGCCCTGAAAATGATTTTTTGAAAATAACCCCGGAAATAACAGTCACTCTTGCGGACGGCTCAAGGAAAAAAATTCCTTCAAGCCAGGTTTTTGCCTCGGGATTCAAAATCGCGCCTTTAGAAACAGGCATAATCAGCGTAAAGGTTTATCCGAAATTCGGGGAAGCAAAAGCGTCATTTTTGGATTTTGATTTTCCGATTTATGCCTGTTTCGACTGGAAGGCGCTTGGAAAAGACTGGTGGCAGGCAGGCAGATATTACCCGAAAATTTTTATTAACGGGGAAACTGTTTTTGAAGGAAGCCTTCCCTGGGCCCAGAGAGGGGAAATCCAGTCCGCAATAACCGAAAAAATGGGCGACTGCATAAAAATCGGGTATTCCGATTTAAGCAAAAAGGCCACTGCGCAGGGAGCAACAGTGCTTGGCTGGCTTGGCACAAAAACAACCGGCTTCGGCGGAACAAGGGATTACATTGTAAGCGTTGAAATAGAAAAAATCGGAAGCAGGCAGCCTGCAGGAAAGGGAGAGGCAAAAATTATTATTGAGAACTTTGCAGGCAGCGCACTGCCCGGCTCTGAAACAGAACAGGCAGCTTCAACACAGCCGTCTGAAGTAATTGTGAAGGAAGCCGGCAAGCAGGATATTGATTTTTCGTTCGGCGTGCCTGCGGGGCTTTTTGATGCCGACAAATACTTGTGGGATGACGCGAAAATAGTTTTCACTGAATGCCCAGTGGAAACAACGGAAAGCTCTGCCTGCAGGACAGTCACAAACCCGAGGGAAACGGCAACGCTTAATCCTTCGGCAGGCACAATAACAACAAGTTATGCTGTTCCGAAGGAAATTGCCGAAAGGGTTTCTTCTGGAGAGGCAATGGAAGTTAAAACTGAAATAATATTGCCTGCAAAAGACGGCAAAACAGTAACCATCAGGGCTGCAGAAATCCAGCTTGTGCCTGAAACCCGGCCAGGCAGCAGTGGAAGCCAGGCTTCAGGGGAACAGGCATTAAAGGCAGTTATTCTTGACAAGGCGGGGAATGAAAAGTCAGATTTCATTCAGGAAGACTTTCCGATAAAAATCTGTTATGACTGGAGCGCTTTTGGCGGGAAATTCTGGAATCCTGAAAAGCATTATCCCCAGGTTTCTGCAAAGGAAGAAAATGAGGCAAGTTATTATTCCGTGTTCTCTGCGTTCAGCCCGCCTGAACAGGATGCTTCAGTAAAAACAAAAATGCAGAATTCAACAAAAGACTGCATTGCGCTTGAATACAACAAAGGCTCTGCCAAAGCCGAAACAGGCAACGGCTTTGCAGGGAATGCAAATTCTTCCGCAATAGGAAAAAATGGTTCGTACAAAATCCTGGTCAGCATTCTTTCAATCGAGGATGGAAAGGCGGCTGCTTCGGCGGAAGTTGCAATGAGCCTGAATAAAATTGAAATAAAGATAGGGCCTGAACTGGCAATAGTTGGCGGCTGGGCGCAGGTTCCCGACCAGAAAGTAATTCTTGAGGACATGGGCGCCGGCCTTGATTGGGAGTCCGGCAATTTGGCAGTAACATCCTGTGCAGTCCTGGAGCCGGGGGCAAAAGAGCCGGAAGTATGCACAACCCAGAATGTAAAAGTCGAAGCAGGCAGGGACGGCACTGCAACTGCAAATGTTTCACTGCTGGAGATTCTCGCAGGCATAAAGGGAAAATCCCTGGAAACCCTTGAAAAAATAAAAATCAATGTTGTTTCCTTTGTGGACAGGCAGGGCAAAGAAACAAAGGTTTCCTCCAATTCAGTGGCAATTGAAAAGGCCTCCGGAAACATGGGAAAGGGGCTTTCAAGGCTGGACAAAAGGCTTGCGGAAAGCCTTCTAGGCGAGGCTGTTGAAAAATAGCGTTAAAAAGAAAATAATTGAAAATAAAAAAAAATTATTTTGGTTTTTTTATTCGTCGTCTGATTCAAAATCTTCGTCTTCTTCGGAATCTTCGTCGTCTGAATCAAAGTCGTCGTCTTCATCGTCGAACAAGAGAATATGGCTCATTGAAAATCCTCCGTTTGTTTTTAAGAACAACAATGTGAAACAATTAAAAATGGGGCGCATTTGACTGTTTTTTGAACCAAAAGCCTTTTATTCAAAAAAGCAGATACTTGTCTGTGGTGGAATTGGACTGGGCGAAACTGCAGAAAAAATTCGATAAAAAAAATGTCCTGCAGATAATGCTGGATTACCCTTCCCAGATAAGGCAGGGAATTGAAATCGGAAAAAAATTTTCCTGCCCCGCAGGCGAGTTTTCAGACATTGTTTTCTGCGGAATGGGGGGAAGCGGGATGGCCGGCCTGATTGTCAAACAGGCTGTTTTCAATGAGATACAGGTGCCGGTTGAAGTTATAGAGGATTATTCACTGCCTGCATATGTCGATGAAAAGACCCTTGTTATTGCAGTGAGCTTTTCCGGCAACACTGAAGAAACAGTCGCCTGTTTTGAAGAGGCAAAGAGGAAAAATGCCGGCCTTATTGTTGTTGCAAGTTCGGGCCTGCTTGCGGAAGAAGCTGATGCAAAAATTATTGTCCCTTCGCTTCCCCAGCCGAGGCTTGGCGCGATAGTAATGGCTGTGCCTGTTTTTTTTGCCCTGGAAAAGCTCGGCTTCATCAGGGAGAAGGAAAAAGAGCTTTCCGACTGCTTCGGCTTTCTGGAAGACAGCAAGAATTCAATGAATGCGGAGGCAAAAAAAATAGCGCTGAAGCTGAAGGGAAAATTCCCGGTAATACAGGCGCCGGCTGATTTCGGAGTGCTCTCTTGCAGGATGCGGCTGGAGTTGAACGAAAATTCAAAGGTCCTGGCATTGAGCAATGTCCTGCCCGAAATGAACCACAACGAGATTAATTCTGAAATCCTCCCGAAAAATTCTTTTTTTGTTTTTTTCCGCGACAATGGGGAGAATGCGCAGATGAAAAAAAGGTTTGCTTTCACGCAGAAAGTTTTCAAAAAATTTCCCAGGGAGGAAATCCTGCTCAAAGGGAAAAATAAGATTGAAAAGCTGTTTTACGGCATCCTTATTTCCGCGCTAGTTTCATATTATCTCGCGCTCCTGAACGGGAAAGACCCGAATGAAATCCCGATAATAGGGGAACTGAAAAAAGAGCTCAAAAAATAATTCACCTGAATATCTCGCCTGTTTCTTCCGACCAGAAAAAAAGGTCGAGCTCGTACATTGGAATTCCGGTTTTTTCCGAATAGGAGGCCATTTCTTTTTCTATTTCAAGGTATTTTTTCTGCGAAAGCGTTTTTGGAACAGTTTTTATTGCGCCGTGCTTTTTCAGGTTCTTCAGGATGTGCC
>JAQTPU010000009.1 GCA_028712575.1 Candidatus Iainarchaeum sp. | reverse complement strand
AAGAAAGCCCCTTGTCGCGGAAGCGCGTGTTTTCTTCAGGAAGAAACCCGTCAAGAAACTCGTTAATCCCGTTGCGCACGCTTTTAATGCCGCTCACTATTCCATAAACTGATTTTTGCCCGTAAAAAATGTGAATATAATCGCTTAAGTAGTCCAAAAGCGCAAGGTCGTGCTCTACAACAATAACAGAAGTGCCTTCATTAAGAAGAGAGCGTATCAGTTCGGCGGCCTTTAAGCGCTGGGAAACATCAAGGTAAGAGGAAGGCTCATCAAAAAAGTAAATATCTGCTTTTTTCAGGACACAGGCAGCAATTGCAATTCTCTGCAATTCCCCGCCTGAAACCTTTGAAATGTCACTGTCAAGAATTGAATCAATTTCAAGAGCCTTTGCGATTGTTGAAAGGGATTTTTTCTCATCTGCCTTTTCAAGAAGTGCCTTTACCTTTCCTTTGAAAATTTCAGGAATTTCATCAACTTTCTGCGGCTTGTAAGAAAGCCTGATTTGTTTTTTAGAGAGCTTTTCAAAAAAGCCCTGAAGTTCTTTTCCTTTGAATGCAGCAATAGAATCCTTGTAATCAGCGGGTTTTTCAAAATTTGCAAAATTCGGGACTAACTGGCCAGCAAGCACACGCAAAGCTGTTGTTTTTCCAATCCCGTTTCTTCCAAGCAAGCCCACAACAGAATTCGGCTTTGGATTCGGAAGATTAAAAAGGCGGAAGGCATTCACTCCATACTGGTGCACCGGAGTTGAATGTTTTTCTGAAACAAGGTTGATGATTGAAATGCACTGGGTTGGGCAGCGAAGCTGACATAGGCCACATCCAACACAAAGGTCTTCATTGATTATCGGTTTGTTGTCTTCTCCTAAGACAATACACTCTTTTCCCGCCCTGTTGACTGGGCAAACAGAAGCACCGCATAAAAAAGAGCAGCCTTTGCCATTGATACAGTTATCTTTATCAATTACTGCGACACGCACTTTTCCTTTGGTAAATCCTGGCATTAGAAACCACTTCGAGTACCAATAGGAAAGTATTGAATTGGAATTGTTTTAAACTGTTTCTTGCATGGTTTTTTTATGAAAATTCTTTCAATTGACAGGAAATTGAAATTATTGAAAGTCATTCCGGAAAATGCGGATGATTTGTGGCATCTGGAAAAGGTTATTGAAAAGGGAGACTTGGTCAGCGGAAGCACTGACAGAAAAATAAAGGCAAAAAACGTGGAACAGAAGGCAGAGAGAGTGCAGTTGTTTGTCACAATTGAAATTGAAAAAACAGATTTCCAGAAATTTTCAGGGGTTTTGAGGGCACAGGGAATAGTGATTGAAGGAAAGCCCGAGGAGCTGGTGGAATTGAAATCCCACCAGACAATTGAAATAGAATTGGGAAAGCCTGTAATAATAAAGAAAAAAGAACTGAAAAATTACCAGGTGGAGAGGATTGAAAAGGCAAAAAAGGCCTCGCAGAGCGAAAATGCACTGCTTGTCGTGTTTGACGAGGAAAACGCCAGCTTTGGATTGTTAAAGGAATTTGAATTGGAACCGAGGGGAATTGTGCGCGGGGCTTCGCGCGGAAAAAGGTTTGCACAGGATGAAAGCGTGCAGAAAAAATATTTCGAGGAAATAATGCGGAAATGCAGTGAAATAAAAGCGGCAAGCATTGTTTTTGCAGGCCCTGGCTTTGAAAAGGAAAGCCTGAAAAAATGGCTTGAAGAAAAAGGCATTAAGGGAAATTTTTTGTTTGCAAACGTGAATTCAACAGGCATAACAGGCCTGCAGGAATTAATGAAGCACGATGTTTTGGAAAAAATTTCAAAGCAAAGGCAGATTATTGCAGAGGCAAAACTCGTGGAAGAAGTTCTTGCCGCAATAGGAAAAAACACGGGGTTTGCGGAATACGGCTTTGAACAGGTCAAAAAAGCGGTTGAACTCGGAGCTGCAAAAGAACTGCTTGTGCTTGACAGCCTGCTTCTGGAGAACAGGGAAAAAACAGAGCCCTTGATGGATGCGGTTGAAAAAAACAGGGGCATTGTCCATATCATAAATGCGGAACAGGAACCCGGAGAAAAATTGAAGGGACTGGGCGGAATTGCGGCAATACTAAAGTTTAAATTGCAATATTAGAATTAATTATTCGGGTTATTGGAAATGGGGGAGGCAAGGGAAGAGTGCGGGATTGCCGCCGTAAGCGCGCCGGAAAAAGAGAATGCCGCTTATTATCTCTATAAACTGCTGCTCCAGCAGCAGAACCGCGGGCAGTTGAGCGCGGGAATAACCTCTTTCAACAGCAAAAGGAAAATGCTGCTCAACACCTGGAGAAACATAGGCCTTGTAAACGAGGTTTTCAAGTCGCATAACGAAAAATTTTTTTCAGGCCTCATGGAAAAATTTTCCGGTGAAAAAGGCATTGGGCATGTGAGATATGCGACTTTCGGGGGAAACGAAAAGGCTTATGCACAGCCCTTTGAAAGAAAGCACGGCAGGAAATGGAAATGGTTTTCCTTCGGCTTCAATGGGAACATTACAAACCTGCCTGAACTGAAAAAAAGGCTTGAAGAGCACAATTACAATTTTATTTTAGGGAATGACACTGAACTAATAATGCATTATCTTGCAAGGGGCTGCAGGGGAGACTCAAAGCCGAAAGCAGTGGATGTTTTTTCAGGCCTGCATCCCGAGCTTGACGGGGCATACAGCATTTCCTTTGTGAATGCCGAAGGCGAAACAGTGCTTGCAAGAGACCCCTTCGGGTTCAAACCGCTGGTATTCGGGGAAAAAGACGGGTTAATTGCGGCGGCAAGCGAAAGCGCGGCCCTTGAAAGCATCGGCATTGAAAAATTCGAACCAGTAAGGCCCGGCGGGCTTGTTGAAATAGGGAATGGCATTGAAAAAAAGTTTTTCTGCAAAAGCAGCAGGAAAGCCCACTGCATGTTTGAATGGGTTTATTTTGCAAACATTGCGTCTGAAATAGAGGGCGTGGGGATTTATTCAGCAAGATATGCGCTTGGAAAAGAGCTTGCAAAAATAGAAACGGAAAAAATGGGCAGTGAACATGTTGTTGTGCCGGTCCCTGACACTGCAAAGCCTGCTGCTGATGCGCTTGCATTCTCTTTGGGAGTGCCGAGCAAGGAAGGCATTATCAGGAACAGGTTTGTAGGAAGAACCTTTATTCAGGGGAGCAAAAGGTCGGACAGGGTAAAGGAAAAATATGCAGTGAACAAAACAATCACAAAAGGAAAAAAACTCATGGTGGTTGAAGACAGCATTGTGCGCGGGACAACAACAAAAGGACTTGTGAATTTTTTGAAGGAAACAGGAAAGGCAAAAGAAGTGCATGTGAGGGTAAGCTGCCCGCCAATAAGGTTTCCATGCTTTTACGGAATTGACATGTCGGCTTTTTCAGAGCTTATTGCCGCGCATGAAAAAACAGCTGATTTGAAAACAGTAGAAACAAAACTTTCCGAAAAGGAAAACGAAAAAATCAGGAATTCGATTGGTGCGGATTCTCTGGCATACCAAAGCATTGAAGGCCTTGTAAAAGGGATTGGCCTGCCTGAAAATGATTTGTGCATGGCATGCATTAACGGAAAATATCCCACGCCTGTCGGGGAAAAATTAAAGCAAAGCGCCTGGGAAAATTACAATAAGGGAGAGGCAAAAAGGGCTTATGAATAAATTATTCAACCCTTGTTTCAAGCCATTCCACTTTTTTTTCCTGTACAAGCGCTTTTATGCGCTTCTGCTTTTCGCTTAATCCCGCAGTATTTGCCTTGAATTCGCAGAAAACAATTTTTTCCTCATTAAATGCGATTCCGTCAATCGGATTTCCCAAAAAGCGGAAGTTTGCGCTTGGAAAGGGGAATTTTTCTGAAAAAGGAATCCATTGTTCAGTGAGCTTGCCGTATTTTACTGACTGGCTGCCTTTTTTGAACTGCAAATCAGAAAAAGAATCCTGAAGCCTGTTCAGCTTGTAAAGAAGAAAGGCAAGAAACAGGCCGAGAATGATTATTATTGCAAGAAGCACCAATTCGAACATGGAAAATCAGATAGAATAGAAAAGGAATTAAGTTTTTTAATGTGAGCGAAGCGAACCACAATTTGCGCAGCAAATTGTTTCTTTCCCAGGGCTTTCTTTGCCTGCAAAGAAGGCCTAATAATACTTGGTGCCCTGGCCTGTCAGGATTACGAGCTTGTAGTCTTTTTTTGCCTCTTTCAGCGCGGCAATCACTGCCATATGCTCTTTTCCGCTGCCTGAAACAAGCGAAACGCAAATTTCGTCTCCTGGAAGCTTTTCAAGAATCGCGTTTTTCAGGACTTCAAAGCCTGAACGGTTGTTGACCAGGACCCATTCAGCAGGCTTTGCTGCAGAAAAGTTCTGCTGGCCCCATTCGTTTGAAATAAGCACTATTGATTTCCATTCTTCCTCTGCAATAAGCCTGTTTACATGGCCCCATGTGCCTTTTCCCGCACCCAGAACAGCAACCAAAGATTTTGACAAAAAAACACCTCAAAATTCAATATAATAATTAATTATAATTTATTGGGAATTATTTATAAATTATTCCAAAAAACGGGTTATTTTATAGTGAACGATTTTTCAGCTTTTTTGTACAAATCAAGAAATTTCCTGCCGCCGGGAGTAATTGAAAAAACAACTGTTCCCGCAATCATTCTCTTTACAACAAGCCCTGCGGAAACAAAAGTATTCAGCACGTCTTCAAGGTCCTTTACCTGCATTTTCGGGCACTTGAAATAAAGCATTTCCAGGGTAAGGGACTCTTTCAGAAACATTTTAAGGATTTCAACCACTATTTTTGACTGGGAAATCTTCCAAAAAACAGGGTTTGATTCAAGGAACAAAACCCATTCATCCTGTGCAGGCATTGCAGGAATAGGAGCAAAGGGATTAATTAGATTTTCTTGGCAACAAAGGGGCCCTGCTTTTCAAAGCCCAGCGCATAATAATATGATTTGACTCCCAAGCCAGAAATTACGAGAAGCTTTTTTGAATCTTCTGAAAGCGCAATTTCCTCTGCTTTCCGGAGAAGCATTTTTCCAATTCCCCTGTGCTGAAAAGCAAGAGGTTCGGAAGATGCGAGAGGCAGGGATTCCCCGAACACGCGCAACTCCCGTATCAAGGCTGTTTCAGGAGAAATTTCTTTTCTGAAAGGTTCAAAGGGAATCCTTAGCCTTGCAAAGCCGTACAAAACCTTTCTCTGCGGAGCCTCAAAAGAAACAAAAAATTCCCTTCCATTGCTCGCAGCATAAGAATCGACAAAAATCCTGCCATTATCAAGGCAAAAATCCTGCCCCCCCTTCAGGGAAAGCAGGCCCGCTTCCCTGCAGCGGATACAGCCGCACTTTTTCCCTTTTCCCTTCATTTCCGCATTAACCATCTGGCGCAGGTTTGTTTTCTGCACTCCCGCCCTTACAAGAGTGTGGGGAATATCCCTCTGGACGCGCATTATTCTCATCCAGGGAGGCACTATTTCCTTTATTTTTGAAACAAGCTTCACAGCCTTTTCGGTTGAAAGCGGTTCAAAGCTTCCTTTTTTCCAGGAATCATAAAGCTCCGTGCCTTCAATTACAAGGCAGGGATAAATCTTCAGGGAATCCGGCCTGAATTCCTGCCTGAAAAAAATTTTTTTTATTCCCAAAAGGTCTTTTTTGAAAGAGCTTCCCGGCAGGCCGGGCATGAAATGATAAGTAATTTTGAAGGAAGAATCCTTGAGCAATTGCGTTGCCTTGACAACATCTGAAACAGAATGCCCCCTGTTGATTTTTTTGTAAACATCGTCAAAAACATTCTGGACTCCCAACTCAACCCTTGTTGCGCCGAAATCCAGCATCCTGCTGATTTCTTTTTTTCCGCAGAAATCAGGCCTTGTTTCAAAAGCCATTCCAACAATGCGCCTTTTCGCATGCTCCGCAAAAAGCCTTGCATTTTTAAGGGAGGAAAATTTTTTTTCATTAATGGAATTAAGGCAGTCAAGGACAAATTTTTTTTGCGCTGAAAAAGGCGCTGCGGGAAAAGTGCCGCCCATGATTATCAGTTCAATCTTGTCAGTGCTGTGCCCAGTCTCTTTCAAGGAATTGAGCCTTGAATCAATCTGCTTTTTTGCATTGAAATTGTTCATTACTGCGCGCATTGTCGCAGGCTCTTTCCCGGTGTAGCTTTTCGGGGTTTTTCCATCCACAAGCGAATTCGGGCAGTAAATGCATTTTCCCGGGCATTTCCTGGGAGGCGGCATCAAGGCGATTATTGCAATGCCCGAAAGAGTCCTCGTGGGCTTTATTCCAAGCACGCGCCGCAGCTTGAGGCCCGGCTTTTCCGCAAAAGCAAGAATTTCCGGGTTGGAAGGGACTGTTTTCAATGAAAATTTTTTGCAGAGCGCAAGCTTCTGCATATTAAGCCCGGATTTGGTATTGATTTCGTTTTTTTCAACCATTGCAATTATTTGCCTTGAAAACTTCTCCAGACTGCCCAAAAAAACCACGCTGTTAATTAAAAAGAAGCAGAATTATTTAAGGCTGTTCGGTTATGGAAAAGGCGTAAACCAAAGGGAATTGAAAAGGTAAAAGGCAAAGTTTGAAAAAGTGAAAAACGGAAAGGCATAGGCAGCAGCGCTGAATTTTCCAGGGACTGTCGGCAGCACCCTTAATTCCGCATTAAAATTCTGCGCAAAACCGTTCTGCCTTGATTTTACAAAAAAAGAAAAATTCCTCAAGCCGTAGGCTTCAGGCTTCAGTGCAAGGTTCAGCTCCTGCTTCTGCTTCGGCTGCAGGATTATTTCTTTCGGCTCGAACCAGTAATTGGGAAGGGAAGATTCAATTGTAATTTTGTGCTCCGCAATGGAATCATTGCTTGCAACAAACCTGTAGGTTACTGGCACTCCTACGGAAGCCTGCTGCTTGAGATTGTCCATTGTAACAGTCAGAAGATTCTTTTTCACGTTAATAATTCCACTGAAAGATTCACCGGCAAGAGGCCTGTCTTTTGAACCCAATGCAAAAACAACAATTGAAGTTGATTCCGGCGCATTTCCAGGAATTGAAATGTCCGCAATAAGTGTCTTGTCGCTGAACCTGTAATTGACATTCCAGCTGCCCGGGGCATTTGCAACAAGCGAATCCCAGTCAAAGCCGCTGCCTGATTTCTTCTGGATTACAACGCTGAAAGTTTCCCCAAGGGCGGCATTGCCAAGCCGAAACTCGGCCTTGTTGTCAAGAGTGGCATCAACAGGGACAACAACGCTTATGGAGGCGCCTGCCGCGCCAATCATTGCAAAAACAGCAAACAAAAGAAAAAAAGCCCCTATCCAAGATTTTTTAAGCAAAAAATTTCCCCTCTGGAATTAAAAATATGTTTTATCGAATTATTTAATAAAAATAAATCATTAAAAAGGTTATTATTGTGAAAATCTCTGCTTTTGCCGACATTCATTCAAACACAACAATGCTTGAGGCGGCATTAAAAGAGGCAAAAAGCCCCGGCCTGGCTGTCCTTCTTGGGGACAATACGCACTACGGCGGGTTTTCAGACGCAGAAAAAGTCCTTGAAACAATGGACGGAAAAAAAATTCTTGCGCTGCCCGGCAATGTAGACACATGGGAAGTGCTTGAAACCTTTGAAAAAAAAGGCGTTTCCCTGCACGGAAAAAAGAAAAAAATTTCCGGCTTTGTTTTCATAGGCTTCGGCGGGGGCAAAACAGGGGATGCCGGGGAAACAAATTTTGAGGAAGCAAAAATATACAGCACGCTGAAGGCATTGTGCAAAGGGGAAAAAAAAATCGTGCTCTGCACGCATCTTCCGCCCATAAACACAAAAATCGATTTGACAAGCAGCGGAAGCCACGCAGGCTCCAAAGCAATCAGGAGAATAATAGAAGAATTTTATCCCGTACTGCATTTATGCGGCCACTGCCATGAAAGCGCAGGCGAAGAAAAAATAGGAAAAACACTCTGCATCAATGCAGGCGCAGTAAAGGAAGGCAATGCAGTTGTCATCGATTTGAATGAAAAAAGCAATGAAATAAAATTTGAAAGAATAAAGGTGTTCTGATGGGCAGTGATGAAATACGTTTTGGAATGACAAAAAAGCGGCATTCCGAAACATTCGCAAGGGCAGTGAAAGAAGGAAAAGCAGACACCGCATTTATCCCCCTGTGCGGTTTTATTGCAAAAACAAAAAATTTTTTCACTTCAAGCTGCTGCGCGGGAAGAATACTCCTGCTGGAACTTCAGAAAGACGAGAAAAAGCTTGGAAGCAATTTCCACAGGAAATGGCACAGGACAGTCAAAACAGAGGAAGTCTGGAAGGCAATGCAGGAGCCAATAAAGGGAGAGCTCTGGTTCAAAATGGAACCCCTCATACTGCATCTTGGAACAAACACCCTTGAAAACGCAAATGTCATCCTCGAAACAATGAAAAAAGCTGGCGTGAAAAGAGGCGGAATAATCGTCGCAAAGCCGGGAAAATTCCTTTTTGAAATAGAAGGCACACAGAGAATTTCAGTGCCTGTCCAGAGCAAAGGAAAAATTCTCATTGAAAAAAAATTCCTGGATTTTCTGGTTAAAAAAGCCAATGGCAAAATGAAAAAAAACTCGCTTGCAATAAAAAGGCTTGAAAAAGAACTCAAAAAAGTGCTGAAATGAAAAATTTACTGCTGCTTGCTTAAAACTTTCCCGATTTCGCCAGGCATTCCTTTCAATCCTTGCGACATCCCTTTCAATTCACCTGCCATTTGTTTCAACGCAGTTAAAATCTCCAATTGAACATTGACTCCTTTCTGCAATTGCCCAACCATTAACGCCTGGCTTGAACGCATCAATTCAGGAACCTCCAAAGCAGGGTTTTCTTCAAAAACAGTGAAAGAAATTGCCGGATTGCCAAACTCTGCAATAAGGGCTTTTTCCAGATTTTGAACAAATTCCCTTATCTGCCTTTCATCGCCTTCAAGCTTTATCTCAACAGTTTTACTGTCAAGATTTGAAACACTGGCCTTTTGAAAAGGCGAATTCAAGAGGCGCTCCATAATAAACGCCCTCACTCCCTTTTCAGGAACAACATTCTTTTCCCTTGCCTTAATCAAAAAACTTCCTTTCATAGTTGATGCCTGTTTTTAGTGCCTATACAATTATTGTTTGGCGGCATATAAAAACACAACTTCTTGTTCGGCAATCGCCGACTTAAAAACAGGCAAAACACCGAAAGCTAAAACAAATTGTTTTTATTACAAAACGCCTAATCTTTAATGGGAAAAAAATGCCGAGAAAAAAAAGCATAGTAAATATTGAAAGACTTTTGAGGAGATATAATCAAAGAAGGGCAGTTACAGGCAAAGAAGAATTTGATTCTGTTGTTGAAAACCACCTAAGGAGAAAGCTTTTTTCCGGCAGGCGATATTTGGACGCAAGCCATTCAAGGCGTTTAAAATTTTTGGATGAATTTGAACTATTGCAAAAATCCGGAATTCCACATGAACAACTGCAACCAATTTATGGGAGACAGAGAAAAGAACAGGCAATGTCACTTATTCAATATCAAATCAAAAAAGGCAGAGCTCACACTATCCTGCAGGCCATAACTGTTTTGCAACGTGATATAAGTGCCATCAGGAAAAGAAATATGGCGCTTCTGTTCAAGTTCAAGAGAAGCTTAAAACCGGCCAAAACTGGGACAAACGATACGGGAAATATAGCAACCTCAGGCATTCAATAAACAATTTTTGCAATGCACTGGAAGCTGAGTTAGGTTATTTACAGGCGAATATTAAAAAAACAGAAAAAAAATTACAAGAAAAATAACCCAAGTGGTTTTATGCCGGAAAACGCGCGGTTGTTTTTTGCAGTGAATTTTTCCCATGAATTGAAGGAACGGGTTTTCAAGGAGCTAGTGGAAGAAATTCCAAAAAACGGGTTTGGAAAAGTCGGCATGGAAAACATGCATGTTACGCTTGTTTTTCTTGGTTACTGTGGAAAGGAAAAAATTGCAGAGCTTGAAAAACAGGCAGATGCATTAAAAGATTTTGAAGGATTTGAGGCAGAGCTTAACTGCATCGGGCATTTTAAGGGAAAGGTACTCTGGCTGGGAACAGGAAAAGGGACAGAAGAATTCAATTTGCTTGCAAAAAAGCTCTGCAAGGCAATTGCAGTTGAGAATGAGGAAGAATTTCATGCTCATGTTACGCTTGCAAGGAACAAGGGGGCAACAAAAAAAGAATTTGATGAAGCAGTGGAAAAACTGCGGAAGAAAAAGTTTTTTGAAAAAATAAGAGTCCGGGGCTTTGATTTGATGCAGTCAACCCTTACAGGAAAGGGGCCTGTTTACAAAAAAGTTTTTTCAGTTGAATTTGAGGAATAACTTGCAAAATCTACTCTGGCTTGAGCCAGGGATTGCCGAATTGAAAAAAGAATACAGGATAAAGTAAGCAGTGCAAATAATTCTTCGTCTTTCAAAGCAGTTTGGCATTTCAGGCCAGTGCCTTTACTTTTTCTGGTTCTATTTTTTCCATGGAGTTTTTCATCAGCTTATTATCCAATTCAATTAGTTGTTTTACCACTGAATTTTTTTTGTCAATTTTGTACATTTGCGCCTTGCCGACCTTGCGCGTGAAAGTTACCACGCCTGTTTCTTCAAGGTTGTTCCAGAAGCTTTCCAAGGTGTTCCAGGAAACGTTCGCGTTTTTTCCAATATCTTTTTTCGAGTAGTCAAAAATGTCGTTCTCTATCAAAAAGTCAAGCACTCTGATTATTGGGTAATCCCCAAAAAATTCCACAAACAAAGATTTGTCTTCAGGCATTGAAAATCACTATTGCCGTGATATGATACTAATATACCATAGAAAATTAAGTTTAAATATTTTACTCTTTATATTTCAATAAATGAAACTTTCTTCTTTTGAGATTAGGCGGCGAATTTTACGCAAAATGGTTAGGCATAATTGGTGGGGCGGCAAGCATACTGCTTTTGACAATATTCCAAAAGGATTCCCAAAAGAGCTCTGGAAAGATGTCAAAAATGAACTGGAACAGCTTGTAAGGGAAGGTTTTGTTGTAAAAAAGCCAACAGGCTATGGCTTGCATGTTTCTCTCAATGTAGGCAAGAAAGCAGAGATTGAGAAAATAATTTTTGATAATTGCTCAAGCTCGGACATGTAAGTAATTAATCATCTTTCGGAGCGGTTGGGCGAACTTGGCTCACATGTTCTGGCTTACTTTTTTGAGTATTGTTTCAGGATCGTAATAATAGGTCTGGATTATTTCGCTTACTTCCTTGTTTTTGGAAATATTGTTTGATTGCATCCAGTCAAGGATTTTCTGCCTGATAAGCATTTCCCTTTTCAGCTCGTTTTTTGAAACCCCTGCTTTTTGGGAAAGCGCCTCGAACACATGGCTTGGAATGTCTGTCCTTTCAAGCTCCTGTGTCTTGTCGTTCATTTCAAAGACATTTGCAAGCAGGACCTTGTCGTCCATCCTGGAAACTTCCGCAATCTGCTTTATGTTTCTCATTACGCCTGTCCTGTCGCTGTAGCTTCTCTGCATTACAACCACAAAATCAAGCAATGGAAGCATCTGCTCCGGGACAGACATCGGCGGGCTTTTCAAGCGGAGAAGCATTTCCCTCGCGCTATTGCTGTGCAGCGTACCCAGCATTCCGTCATGGCCTGTGTCCATTGCAACAAACATTGTCTGTGCCTCTTCGCCGCGCACTTCCCCGACAATTATCCTGTCAGGGCGCATTCGCAGGGAGTTTTTCAGAAGGTCATCCATTGTCACTGCTTCAATGTCCCTTAGTTTCGGCCTTGCCTCCATCCGAATCCAGTTGTCCCTGCCTGCAAGGTCAATTTCAAGAGTGTCCTCAATCGAAACAATCCTTTCATGAGTCCTTATAAAAAAGCCAAGGACATTGAGAAGGGTGGTTTTTCCGCTTCCAGTGCCTCCCGTAATTATTATGTTTTTTGGCTCAATGTTCATTCCCTCAACCATTATCCAGAGAAAAGCCGCGACTTCGCTTGAAAGGGTTTTATTTTTTATAAGGTTGACTATTGAAAGCGGAACCTGGTTGAATTTTCTAATTGTAAGGGAACTTCCAAAAGGCGTGACATATTGCAGTGTCGCGTTTGCCCTGCTTCCGTCCGGAAGGCGCGCATCAAGCAAAGGATGCTGTTCAGTGAGCTGCCTGTTCGCAGTCATTGCAATCTTGCCGATTATTTCCTTTAAAAAACCGCCTTCCTTTGCAACAATGCTTGTCCTGCAGAAGCCGTATTTCACGTGAAAAACAAAAACAGGCATGTCAAAGCCGTTTACCATTATTTCCTCAAGATTCGGGTCCCGCATCAGGGGGGCAATGCTCTTGAAACCGAGTGTTTCATCAAGCACGGCCTGCGCAAAAAGCCCGGGGTTTTCCGAATCGATTTTTTTCGCGACATCAAGCAATGCCTCCTTTATCGGGGCAGTGCTTTCAAGCGAAGGAAACCTTAGGGCCATTTCGTCAAGGTCGATTGGCTGGACAATTTTCTGCCTTATGTCATCAACCAAAAAAGAATTTTTTCCAAGGGCTGTTTCAAGGTCCTTGAAGGAGGATTTTCTTGAAACAAGCTGGACAAGCGCATCAATGATTGTTTTTTCCCTGGGCGCCAGTTCGGGTTCAAGGGTGATGTAATAATTGAACGGAAAGTCCTCGTAAATTTCAACGCCGCCGTAGGAGTCGAGTTTTTTCCTGAACATCTTTCTTGGAGTTTTTTCAGCCATTTAAAAGCCCCTTGGAACCGCATACTAATATGGAAGTAACCAATATAAATTAGTTTTTTCATTAGTCTTTTGGTTGAAATGAAGCAACTGTTAAAAGAAGTCCTGGCAAAAATAACTCCTTCGAAGGAAGAAAAAAAAGCTGAAGCCGAATTCGCAAAAAAAATAATGCGGCAGATAAAACAAATGGAAGGAAAGCACATTGAAGTTGCATGGGCGGGAAGCTCCGCAAGGGATACGCATTTGAAGGGAGACAGGGATTTGGATATTTTTGTCTTGTTCCCTGAAAAATTAAGCAGGGAAGAATTTGAGAAAGAAGGATTGAGAATTGGAAAGGCAGTGTTTAAGGGGCACAAATGGGAAGAGGCTTACTCTGAACACCCTTACATTCGCGGGGAGATTCACGGCTTTGAAGTTGAAATAGTTCCAAGCTACAAGATACGGGATGCTGGAAAAAAAATGAGCAGTGTCGACAGAAGCGTTTTTCATCAAAAATACCTGAAGAAAAGGCTGAATGAAAAAAAGAGAAGCGAGATAAGGCTGTTAAGGCAGTTCTTCAAGGGAATAAATGCTTACGGCGCGGAAATAAAAACAAGCTCTGTGCCGGGCTATGTGGTTGAACTTCTGATTTTGAAATACAAAAGCTTTACGGGGACAATAAAGGCAATTTCAAAATGGGTTCCGGGAACAGTAATTGATTTAGAAAAAAAAGCAAGGCCGAAAGAGGCTGCGGAAAAATTCCACTGGCATCTGGCAGTAGTGGACCCTGTGGACAAGAACAGGAATGTTGCAGCAGCGCTTTCACTGCAGCAATTTGAAAGGCTGATAGCTGCGGCAAATGCATTTCAAAAAAAGCCTTCTATGAAATTCTTTTTTCCCGAAAAAACAATTCCAATGCCGATTGAAAAAATAAAGCAGGTTTTGAAGAAAAAAGAACTGATTGGAATTGAAATTCCCTATCCTGAAAAAACACTGCCAGACATTGCCTGGGGCCAGATTAAAAGATTGAGGCAGAAAATCTCAAAACAGCTTGACCTCCGCGATTTTAAAGTCCAGCAGGGATCAGAATGGACTGACGAAAAAAAAAGCATTATCTTTTTGTTCGAGCTTGAGGAAAGCAGGCTTGAAAAGGCAGTGAAAAGAACAGGCCCGCTTGCTTCAATGAAAGAGCACTCTGAAAGATTTTTGCAGGCACACAAAAACCCTTTGTCAGGCCCGCGCATTGAAAAAGGCAGATGGGTTCTTGAACTTGAAAGGGAATTCACTTCTGCAGAAGAGTTCCTGAAAAAATACATGAAACAACTTTCTTCAGAGGAAACAGAAAACATACGCAAGGCAATCAAAAAAAGAACAATAATTTTGCATGAAAAAAACATGTTAAATCTTTACAAACAGAACAGGGAATTCTCCGAATTCCTTACCCAATACCTCAAAGGCAAGGAAAGCTTTTTGTGAAAATCAGTTCTTGGTTATGTCAATTTGGTCAATGCCTTTCCTAACAACAACTGCTTTTCCTTTGAGGCTGGCACATATCGAATCTTTAATAGACCCAACAAGGTCAGGGTCGCATTCAAAAACAAGTTTTCCGCCGGGAGCAACTTTTTCAAAAAGCTTTGCAACGTAATCCGTGCCCTCTTCAATAGTGACTTCTTCTCCCATTTCCCTGAACAAATAACCAAGGCCAAGAGTGGAATAAATTAAGTCCACACTATTATCTTTAAGCATCCTGAGCAATCCTTCTTTAGTTTGCCCTATTAATTTTACATTCTTTATTTTTGCCCAGTTCTCATGAATGTCCTTCGCAAAGCCATAAGCACGAACCTTGCGCCTGTATTCGCTGGCAAGCCCGCTAATGGCATCGCCTGCGCCACAACCCCAATCAAGAACTACAAGAGGCCTTTTCTTCTCCATATAACGGCGCGAAATAAAACCATTTTCTCCAAAGAGAGGGGTAAAATAGAATTCCTTAATACTGCCAAAAGATGTGTGTTCTATATTCCATTTTTGTCTAGGTACGAATGCCCGAAACCCAGACAAACTTCTGGCTACTTGCTTGCCAAGCAACTGTTTTGGTTCCCTGTTGCCACGCCTCTTTCCGAGGACAATTCTTCCATGTTTTCTCCCTTTTCCAAAAACAGGCATAAAAAACACTTTTTTTGTTTATCCAAGATGAAGGTTTCTTTCTTTGGGGCAGCTTACACCTTTCTTTCTTTTGAAAAGAAAGAAAGGGGCAGAACGAGCCTGGGAGGATTTGAACCCCCGATCTCTTCGTTTCTTCTCCTTGTAAAACCGAAGCGAAGCGCCTTGATCCAGACTAGGCTACAGGCCCAACTAATGAATCTTTAGGTAATTCTGTTTTTAATCTTTAGGAATAAAAGATTCAAAGTTTTGGCTGACCTTAAGCCTTCTTTTAACTAGCATTGGGGTCAGCCCTTCATTTTCTAGAAGTTTTTCAGCATAATATACATTAGGGTCTTTTAGGCCGTTTAAAATTTTATTTTGGTCTCCGTAAGTCAATCCCGGGGGCACGAACCCAAATTTTTTCCATATCAAGAACCTATTAAATTTTACCGTGTTTTTGAAACCAATATTCTTAATCCAATTTATTACATTGGCATCACCTCTTAGTGCCAAAGTGTATTTTTGACTTGAATTATTCTTTGGTGGTTCGTATGAAACTGTAAGCTGAAATCCGGTTTTTGCCAAAAGTGTGCAAACCCCACTCCACAAATTCCGGGAACATATGTCCAGCGAGATTATTGGATACGTGTGTCTCTTCAAATAGACTTTTGCATGACCTGAGCCTCCTCGTTTTCTGAAAGAAATGCAACCGTCTGTGTCAAAGACACCCCTAATAAAACTGTAAATTACGTCCAAATTTCTTGACTGCAATATTGCTTCTGGCACACTGACAGTCAAAGTTTTCTTTCCGTAAGGAAAACCCAAAGAGTGCATAAACTCGATTACAGTTTTATCCCTTATTACAAAGCCGTAAGTTCCCCTATAAGGAAAAGCCCTTGGCACTATTTTTATATTGAAAGCTTTTTCAAACAAAGGCACAACATGGCAGTTATAATACTCCTGTTCATCCATGCCGCCACTTATGTCAAGCTCTCTTCTCCTTCCGTCATTTCTCAAATAGCCGTCGCCTGCGTGAATCCCGCAGATTTCAGCAAGCTCAGGAGTCATTTCAGTAGGCATAATCTGCTCGCCAATAGAAACTTGTTTTTCAGGTTTAAAGCAGTTTTGAGACTGCGGATTTCCGCTATTCATCGGAAT
>JAQTPU010000095.1 GCA_028712575.1 Candidatus Iainarchaeum sp. | reverse complement strand
CGCGGCCAGCAGGGCATAGGCGCGAGCGGATGTACAATGCTTTCACTGATGACGACCGGAAAGCAGATTCAGGTCATAAGCGGGACTGCAAAGCACCCGCCGTATATGGCTGAAATGACCATTGACCCTAAAAGGAACGAGCCGAAAATAATCAAGATAGTGGAAATCAAGCGCGATTTTAAGGGCCTGGCAATAAAGGCAAAATTCAAGGAAGTAAAATACCAGAAGGGAGAACAATCCCCTTTGGAATATTTGAGAAGGACTGCAATTGCAAATCCGCATGCAACAATCTCTTTTACAGACCCTTTCGGGGAAAAAACAGTTTTTGAAAGGACTGCAAAAACAATCCCTTCAAAGCCGACTGAAGTAAAGCCCCATCCAAAAGGGGTCACTGTGGATGAGTTATTGACAATGTCAAAAGCAACACAGGCGAGAAAAATTTCTTCTTTTATAAAAACAGATTTTGACAGGACCGGGGACAAGGCAATAGAGGAAATTTCAAAAACCTGTTCATTCGACCTTAACAAAGACCCGAAAAAGCTCGCCTGGGAAGAGGCAGAGGAAATAATCAAATGCTTCAAGGGCATGACCTTTATTGCGCCGAGCACTGAAGGATTAAGCCCCATAGGGGAAGACAGGATACAGGCTTCAATGAAAAGCATTGTGGAACCGGAATTTTTATCAGTCCTTACAAGAAAGCCCACTGTTTACAAGGGCGGGTTTGCATTCCAGGTGGAAGTTGCAATTGCCTATGGCGGAAATGCCGGAAAAGGTTCCGGAGAGAAGGACGAAAAAACAGGCCAGGAAATCCGGCGCGTTGAGGTAATGCGGTTTGCAAACCGCGTTCCATTATTGTTTGATGCGGGAGGATGCGCGCTTTCAAGGGCTGTTCAGGGCCTTGACTGGAAAAGATATGCCGTAAAGAACCTTGACAATGCGCCTTTGAGCGTTTTTGTCCATATGCTTTCGGTGCACATTCCATATACCGGAGCGGGAAAACAGGCTGTTTCAGATGAAGAGGAAGTAATGGAAGAACTGCGCCTTGCATTGATGCAGGCCGCAAGGCAGATAATGAGGCATATTGCAGGCAAGAGAAGGCAGGCTGAAAAGGAAATGAAAAAAAAGCTTTACCTGAAGTATGCGACAGAGGTTGCAATTGCTTTGCATGAGCTTACCGGAAAGAAAAAAGACGACATTGAAAAAAAATTCCATGCAATTGTCCTGAAAAAACTGAAGCTGGAAGAAAAAATGGAAAAAGACCTTGAAAAGGAAACAGACGAGGAAATAGCAGCTGAACTCGAAAAGGAAGCAGAAAAGGAAAAAAAGGGGAAAGGCAAGAAAAAGAAAAAAACATCCGGCGAAGAAGGTGAGGAATAATGGTTGCTGATGTAAAGGCAAAGGACAAGGCAGTAATCAAAAAGCTTGAAGGCCTTGGCGATGATGTATTGGGGCAGATTGAAGCCGGCAAGGAGCCTGCAATCGAACTCCCTGTGAGGAACATCGGGAATATTTTCTTTGACAAAAAGAGCAAGACAATCAAGCTCGGCGACAAAACAAGCCAGAGGCAGTTTTTGAACATTGCGCACACGAGAAAATTCATGCAGACAACCCTTGTTGCAAATGAAATAAGGAAAATCATCCAGGCAGAGGCGACAACAAGCATCAGGGACCTTTATTATGCATTGAAGCACACTATTGCGGATACAAATGAAAACACTTTTGAGGAACAGGGGGAATCAGACCCGCTTATTGAAGACATTGAAGCAAGCCTTGACCTGCTAAGGGAAGAGCTGCATCTTGCGGCTTCAAGCAAAGGAGTTAATGTAGGAGACATGAAAATAAAGGACGGAAAAGACACTATTGACCTTACAAGAATGGGTTCCGGAGGATGGGGAATTCCGAGCAATGTCGAGCCTGAAAGAATTGAAATAAAGGACTTAAGCGCGGATTATGTTTTGTTCATTGAAAAAGACGCTGTCTGGAAGCGTTTTAACGAGGATGCTTTCTGGAAAAAAAACAAGTGCATAATCATTACTGGGAGAGGCCAGCCTTCAAGGGCAGAGAGAAGATTTGTCCAGAGGCTGAACTCTGAATTTGACCTGCCGGTTTATGCGCTGATGGATGCAGACCCCTGGGGAATGTACATTTATTCCGTAATAAAGCAGGGCTCAATCTCACTCTCTTACAGCGAGGAAAAGCTTGCAACTCCCGACACAAAATATATTGGCCTGACAGTGGGAGATGTTGAAACTTACAAGATTCCAAAAGAAGTGACAATCAAACTGAACCAGCTTGACGTGAAAAGGCTTAATGAAATGAAGAATTACGAATGGTTCAAGACAAAGGAATGGCAGGGGGAATTTGCCCTGATGAAGGAAAAGGCAATCAAACTGGAGCTCGAAGCCCTTTCAAAAAAAGGAATCCGGTTTATCACTGAAACATACCTGCCTGACAAAATAAAGAAAAAGGATTTCCTTCCATAATTAATAGCATGATTTCAACCGGTTTCATTGCCTGCGCAGATTTTGCAGAGGCAAAAAAAATTGCTTCCGCTCTTTTAGATAAGCGCCTGATTGCATGCGCAAACATTGCCCCAGAAATCCATTCATTCTACTGGTGGAAGGGAAAGCGCGAAGAGGCAAAGGAAGCGCTTCTGATTGTAAAAACACGGAAAAAGCATGCAAGGAAGATTTTTGCGGAAGTGAAAAAACTTCATTCTTATGAACTGCCTTCAATGGAGTTTTTTGAAGCGGAAACAGGCAGAGAGAATGAGAAATGGATAAAAAAGGAAACCAAATAATCAAGAGTGCTGTTCAAGCAGTGCGAGCGCTTTTTCGTTTTCCCCTTTTTCCAGAAGTTCAAGCAATTGCCTTGCGTTTATTTCCTTTCCGAATCCCGCCTCTTCAAGGTTTTTTTCAAGCAGGTCAAGGCCTATTTCGGAAATTGACTTTTTGTTTTTCTGCATTTCCCTGAGTTCCGCGATTTTTGTTTTGAAGGATTCTGAATCAAATTCCTTGGAAATTGAGAGGATTGCCTTTTCCGAGAATTTTTTTTCAGTTCCTGCAAGGTTAATGTCTGAATTTGAAATGCCCTTTGCAAGGCTTCCGGTCAATTTCAGCCTTATCAGCGGTTTTGATGCGCCTGTTTCAGAAACAAATCCGGAAAGCTTTGATTCGGCTGTTTCAAGCACCTGCTGCTGCGAAGCATTTTCAAATTTTATTTTTTCATAAAACATTTTTCTCTGAACAGGCAGCGGCAGAAATGCTATTTCTTTTGTTTCAGTGTCAAAAATGCTTACTGCCTTTTTGTTTTCCGATTCGAGCTTTTTCATCTGCGTGATTATGGTTGAGCCTGTCAAGAGGAATTTGCAATTTTGCAGCTGCTCAACGCAGTTCCAGTGCAGATGCCCGTCAGCAATCAAGTCAAACCCTTTTGGCAGGTCTGAAAGGGAAATGCTTGCAATCATTTCATCGTCGAACGGCAGGAACTCTTTTATGCTCTGGTGCAAAAGGAGAATATTTGCTGCACCTTCAACCGGCTTTGGATTCCACTGCTGCAATGCAAGCAGCGCCATTTTTTCCGGCACTCCCCCAAGGCCGTGCACTGCAACCTTTTCACTTCTTTTTTCAATCAGTGCAATTCCTGCGTGCAAATGCAGAAGGAAGCCTGCGCTTTCAAGCACTTCAACAGCATTTTTGAAATCCTTGCCCCTGTATTCGTGTGTGCTGTGGATTGCAATGAGCGGAATTCCTGAAAATTCAATTTTTTCTTTTTTTTCATTTTTTATTCTTGTGATTCCACATCCGGAATTTGTCTGTTTTATTGGAGAAAATGTTCTGAATGCATTGTGCCA
>JAQTPU010000094.1 GCA_028712575.1 Candidatus Iainarchaeum sp. | reverse complement strand
AAAATCAACAGCAAAAAAGGAGTAAAGAGGTGAAAAAATGGAGTACATATATTCGGCCTTGTTGCTGCATTCTGCAAAAAAAGAGGTCTCTGAAGAGGGGCTTTCCCATGTGCTGAAAGCTGCAGGCATTACAGCTGACAATACAAAAATAAAGGGGCTTTTGTCTGCCTTGAAAGAAGTTAACATTGAAGAGGCAATTCAAAAAGCAGCCTTGCCGGTCGCAGTAGCTTCAGTGGCTGCAGAAGCAAAGGCAGAGGAAAAAGGCGGAAAGGAAAAGGCACAGGAAGAAGCCAAATCCGAAGAAGCCGCAGCAGAAGGTCTAAGCTCATTGTTCGGCTGAACACCTTCAATTTTTTTATTTTATTTTTAAAAAAAGATTCTTTTTTCCTTGTATAGCTATTAGCTAAACAGGCAGATTAATCCTACAATTAGTGCAAGTATTGTTAGCATGCAGTAAAATATGAAATAATATTTGCCTCTTGCAGTGCTTATTTTAATTTTTTGGCCCGTGTCTGGATGCCAAACCAATTTTTTATTCCAAGAAATAATTAGTGTTCGAAGCAATACAATTCCGGCAATTATTGCAATAGTTCCCATTATTCCTGTTTCAAGATTAAACATATTAAAATCAAATCATTAGTGCTATTTAAGCCTTGCTTAATTCGCGCGCGTGAGCAGGTTAACCACTATTTTTTAAATTCCAAAAGCCCAATTATATCTGCATTAGTTTATTAGGCTCACCAAAAGCAGTGTTCTGAAAAAACCGGAGGTGGATTGTAGCGGTTCAGTTGCAATCATTCTGTTCTATCCTTTTATCGGCTAATGCGCCTGCAGTGAAATTGCTTTCTCCTTGCTTTGGAACGCTCTGCCCAGGCGAAACTGGTTCAATCCCTGTAAGGGATGTGTCTCCAAGAAAAAGCAATTTCCTGCGGATATTTTTAATTTTTGAATCCTTTCCATTCTTTTTTTGCCTTTTCGTACCTTTCAAAAGTGTCAGTTGGATACCACTGGCCGGAAAATTCCCTTCCAAAAAGCTTTCCCATTGCGGCAATTTTCGGGAAAATCTCTTTTTCAATTGAAACCTTTCCCTCCGGAATCAATCCAAGGACCTTGTTTGTGAGGATATATGCCCCGGAATTGATAAGCGCAGGCCTGTTCAGTGAAGTGTCTTTCTCCCTGAATGCAGTTATCCTGTCCCCTTTCAGTTCCACACAGCCGAAATCCCTTGCATCTTCGATTTTTGTAAGTGCAATTGTCCCAATTGCCCTGTTTTTTTCATGTGCCGTATTTACTGCTTCAAAATCAACATCCTTCACTTCATCGCCGTTCATCATAATGAATTTTTTTTCGTCCCTGAAAAAATCCCCAGCAAATTTCAATGCCCCTGCAGTCCCCAAAAACCCTTTTTCCACGTTATAAAAAATTTTTATTCCAAGCCCTTCCCCGCTTTTGAAATAGTCCTCAACCTGCCCGTGCTTGTAGCCCACTGCAAGCACAATCTCTTCAATGCCGAATTTTCTGCACAATTCGATGTTCCACTGCAGAATCGGCTTTCCAAGCACTGGCAGCATCGGCTTTGCTGTTTCAAGAGTCAAGGGCCTCAATCTTTCACCCAGGCCGCCTGCAAGGATAAACGCTTTTTTGATTCCGATTGGCATTTTGAACCAATTTATTTAATAATCAAATAAGCTTTAATTCTTTCAGGTTCAAACAGCGTGGTTTCATGCCGCTAATAGGTTTAAGCTCAAGCTATTATGCTTTCAGGAAATTTTCGGTTTATGACTCGGTCAGGCGCATCAATGAGCTTGGCTTTAACACTGCCGAGCTCGGCGCAGCGCATGTCTTTGGGGATGAAATCTGGGCGGCACTGAAAAAAATAAAAAAGGATTTTCCCGAAACCAGTTTTACAGTCCACGGGGTTTTTTCACCCCTCAAAAAAAACCACTGGTTCAACCTTTCAGAGGGGCTTACTGCACTGAACAAAAAGATTTTTTCCGACATGTTCAAGGCAGCGGAAATTGTTGAAGCTGCCTGTGTTACAGTGCATCCCGGCTATCTTTCAGAGGCCTTTTTCAGGCATGATGAAACCGGAATGGACTGTGCAAAAGAAGGGAAGCCCATTCCAAAGGAAAAGGCGCTGGAAGGAATCAATGAATCCGTCGGATTCGCATCAAAGCTTGCAAAAAAAACAGGCGTTCTTTTTGGAATGGAAAATGTCCCCCTTGGAATATTCAGGCCCGCTGTTTATTCCCCAGATGACTTTAACCTGCTGTTCAAAAAATTCCCAAAGCTCGGCTTTCTTTTTGACATGGGCCATGCGCTTTCGGAGGCAAGGCTGGAGGAAATGCTTTCCCTTAATGAAAAAACAATCGAGATGCATGTGCATTATTCGCGGCAGAAATCGGAAAAAATAAAGCTTGACGAGCACGACCCGCTTCCTTCGGAAGAATCAGTCGCGTTCATGAAAAAAATCCCGCAGATAAAAAAAATTCCGCTTATTTTCGAGCACAGCACGAACATAAGCGAGCGGCAGATTCTTGCGGAAAAGGCCCTGCTTGAAAATTTTTTGAAAAAATTATAAAAGCGCAACAGCCTTTTCAAGGTCTTTTTTGTTGTTGATATTGAAATATTTCCCCTGGAACGGGTAGCCATAGAGGAGGCCTTTTTCGGCAAGTTTTGGAAAAAGGTCTTTTTCAATGCTCTGCATTCCCTTTCCGAGGTGCTTGAAGATTTCAGGCTCGAACAAAAAATACCCGGCATTCACAAGGTATGAATGCGCCTCGTTTTTCGGCTTTTCAGAAAATTCAGTTACCTTGTTTCCCTGAAGGACGGCAACTCCAAAATCCTTGGGATTGCTTACTGTTGTAAGCGCCATTGTCGCGATTGCATTGTTTTTCCTGTGGAAGGAAAGCATGTCATTCAGGTTTACAGAGGCGATTGTATCCGCGTATGCGACCAAAAAAGTGTCTTTAAGGCGGGGCTTTGCCATTAACAGCGGTTTCACAGTCCCTATGGGCTTTTCCGCGCTTAAAAAATCAATTGCAAAAGGAAGGTTCCTTGACCTTATTTCCCTTTCGATTTCAGACGCAAAGCTGTCGGAATAAACAATGAAATTGTTCACGTTATAGCCCTGGATTTCCTCAAGGACCCACTGGAGGACTGGCTTCCCGCGGATTTTCACCAAAAACTTGGGCTGGCTGTTCAGGAGAAGCGAGTTTTTTTTCCCGCCCGCAAGCAGGAATGCGTTTTTAAGCCTGAAATCCGAAAGGAACTTGCTCAAAAGGTATTCGATTGCCTGGCTCCTGCTTCTTATGGCAATGCCGTCCACAAGCCTGTCGACCTGCTTCAGAAGGTCGCCTTTGATTGTAATCGTTACCCTGTCCCTGTTCATTTTGCCGCCTTTTTGGTACATGGATAAAAATGTTCATATAATATCATACTATATATGATAGTATGGCAATTTTAAAAACCTTTCTGGAACTCTCTTCTTAATCAATGAACTGGCAGGTTTTGCCGGGGGGATTTTTATGGATGTTACTGTTGTGGGGACCGGGTATGTCGGCCTTGTGGCCGGGACGTGCTTTGCCGACATGGGCAACAGGGTTTTCTGCGTTGACATTGACAGGAAAAAAATCGACTTGCTTAACGGCGGCAAATGCCCGATTTATGAGCCGGGCCTCGAGCCCCTGATTGAAAAGAACGTGAAGGCGAAGAGGCTTTTTTTCACGACAGACATAAAAAAGGCCATTAATGAGACAAAAATAATTTTTATTGCTGTCGGCACTCCCCCGAAGCCGAACGGCGATGCTGATTTGAGCTTTGTCGAGAATGTTGCAAAGACAATTGCGGAAACTGCGGCTGAATCCAAGATTGTGGTTGAAAAAAGCACTGTGCCAGTGGAAACAGGCGAAAGGATTGCCTCTGTTTT
>JAQTPU010000093.1 GCA_028712575.1 Candidatus Iainarchaeum sp. | reverse complement strand
TTTCCGACCTGCGCGGGGCGAGGATAATCTGCGATTCTGTGAAGCAGTGCTATGAAATTCTCGGGGTTATCCATACAAACTACCAGATTGTGCCGGAAGAATTTGACGATTACATTGTAAGCCCCAAGGGCAACAATTACAGGAGCCTTCACACTGTGATTGTCTGGCAGAAAAAAAAGGTCGAGGTGCAGATACGCACCTGGGAAATGCACTGGGACAATGAAAGCGGGTTTGCATCGCACTGGGCGTACAAGGATTACGAGCCGAACAGGTATTTTGACCAGAAGCTCGGCTGGGGCCTTGCCCTCATGGAGTGGCTGCAGACAAAAGACAAGTCAAAAAAATTCATGGAATCCCTGAAAATGGACTTCGGAGAGGACAGGGTTTTTGTTTTAACGCCAAAAAACAAGGTAATCGCCCTGCCGGGAAAAGCGACTCCTGTTGATTTTGCATTTGCAATCCACTCGGACCTGGGATTGAAATGCCAGAAGGCAAAGGTAAACGGAAAAATTGTCCCGCTTGATTATGCACTTGAAAATGCCGACCTTGTGGAAATAATCCCTGCTTCTGCAGTGCAGGCAAAAAGGGACTGGCTGGGCTTTGTAAGGTCGGAAAAGGCAAAAACAAAAATACGGCAAAAACTGGGCATAAAGCTTTCGAGGAAAAAAAAGCCAGGCACAAAAAAAGCGCTTACAACGGCAAGCACCAGCGTAAGGCTGGCAAAATGCTGCAATCCGCTTCCAGGAGAGGAAATTACTGGTGTCAAGACAACAAAGAGGAAAATAATTGCGCATAAAAGCGGCTGCAGGAACGTTTCAAAGACGCCGAGGCAGAAGCTTGTCGAGCTGGACTGGGAAATAGGCTCGGGAAAAAGATTTGCCGTGAAAATACAGGTCAAGGCGAGGGAATCCGCGAGCCTCCTGCCCGGAATACTTAACGCAATTTCCTCTTCCGGAGCAACTCTTGTCTCGACAGGGGCAAAATCAGACAAAAACAGGGTTATAACCGCGTCCTTTGAAATAAGGATACAGCAGGCAAAACAATTTGAAAAAATAATGCAAAAAATAAAAAAGCTTCCCCAGGTATTTGAAGCTGGAAGGATATGACTGGACCAGAAAGGTTAATAAGAAGAAGAGGAAAGTTATTATTGGTGAAACAATGAAGAGGATAAAAACTGGAATTTACGGCCTTGACGAACTCATGGAAGGCGGGTTTCCTGAAGGGAGAAGCATTCTCCTAAGCGGTGCCTGTGGAACCGGAAAGACGATTTTCTGCATGCAGTACATTTACAGCGGGGCAAAGGACTACGGGGAGCCCGGGGTTTACGTGACTCTTGATGAAAGGCCGGACCTGATAAGGGAAGATGTAATGAGGTTCGGTTGGGACCTGAAAAAACTTGAAGAAACAAACAAAATACAGATAATCGACGGTTCAATAGCAAAAATAGGAATGCCTTCACAGGAAGAATATGCACTGCCTGTGACAGGCTATGATGTGGACAAGCTGCTTCTTGAAATAATGCGCGTAATAAAAAGAATCGGGGCAAAAAGGGTTGTAATCGATTCAATCCCTGCGCTTGGCTTTAATTTTGAAAACCCGAACGAGGTCAGGAAGGCAATACTCAAGCTTAGCTATGTCCTGATGCGGAGCGGGGCAACATCCCTCATGACTTCCGAAATACAGGAAGGCACAAATAAATTCGGAAAATACGGTGTTGAGGAATATGTTGTGGACGGTGTCATTGTCCTGCATTATATGGGAGTGGGAACGCAGAGCAACAGGACGCTGCACATAAGAAAAATGCGTTCAACAAAGCATTCAGAGGACCTGCATCCAATGCAGATAATGCAGAAGGGAATCAGGGTAACGAGAATCGAAGAGGAATATGCAGAAACATAATGCCTCTTTTTTTTATTTGTACCATTTCTTTTTTAATTTGCCGAAGCCTTTTTTTCTTAGCATCAAAAAGGCAAGCGCCACCAGGGCCAAAAGCACTATTGCAAGGGCCGCGAGAAGCACAATCCATGGGAGCACATCTGCTGGAACAACGCCCGCATCATAGCCGGATGCAAGGATAACCGGCGGGGCAATAAACTTGTTTACAGTCGAGGCAGTCACAAACTTCATTGCGGCAGACTCTTCTTCAAAGGAATCCTTAAGGGAATAAACAAGCGTTGCCTTTGGCTTGAAAAAATTTGCATCAAGCGCAAAAGAAATTTCCGGGTCCTGGACTACTGTATCGAAAGCCTGTTCGCTGTAAATGTTTGAAGCGCTTTCCGAGAATTCTTTCGGAATAATCTCGATTATATTCAGGGAATTAATATTGTTGTCCTGGAGAAAGCCCCTCGGAAAATTAAACACTATTGAAATCGCCACCTTGTAAAAAACATTATTGCCGTCCTTTACCTTCAGGACATCAAGGCTTCTTGAAACATCGGACTGCTTTATGAGGAAAACAGCATTTTTCACTGTTTCGGGGGGCAGGCGCGCTGCTTCAAGCAGTATCTGGGCCTGCTGCTTGTTGAAAACAAACTGGCTTGAGGAAATCACATTAAGGTCGACTGCCTGGGCCTTTGAAAAGCTTTCTTTTGCCCTGCGCGCGCTTGCTTTTGCGGCATCAAACTGCCTGTCATTGGCCTGCTGCCTTGCAGTTTCAATTTCCGACATTCCTTCGGAAATAGAATCGGACAATGCCTGTGATTCTGCGCCGAATTTTGAAAGCAATTTTGCCTTTGAGTCAAGAAGCCTTAACTGGTCAAGCGCGGAATTAATCAGCATGTTTGCATCCGCTGTCAGGCCCAGGGTGTTGAAAACAAAAACCGCCTTTGTTTTTTCAGTCTGGTTATTTGTATTGTCGACTGCAACGGCGTTGAGCACATAATAGCCGTTTGGGACTGTTTCAGTGTTCCAGTCAATTGCATAATAGCCGTTTGCATCAACTGCTTTTCCTATTGAAAACCGGCTGCCATTGCGGTCGTAAGAAACATCAACTTCCTTAATGCCTGATTTGAAGTCTCCGGCATCGCCTGCGGAAAGCCTTATTTTCACAACAGAATTGATTTCTTCCCTGTAATTTTTTGGGAAAACAAATTCAAGGGTTGGCGGCAGGATGTCAAAAACAAACGCCTGGTTCATGTCGCAGATGTCGCCGTAAAATTCCCTTGCAGTCATTTGGAAGGAAATCCTTCCCTGGTTTGTGTTTGAAACAGGCATGTTCCCGTCCCAGGAAGTGTAGGCTGATTTGTCCTTGAAAAGATAAAAGCTGTTTCCGTCAGGAAGCTGGACGCTTAGCGAGGAAAAATAAATGAGGTTCTGGGCTGAAATTTTTACTGCAATCGCGTCTTTTTTCGGAGTAAGGGCTGCTGTCAGGGAAATCCCGAGAGTGCAGATTGATTTTGTAGTGCCCTGGGCCTGTGCGCTTACAAGGCCCCTGTTTCCCGCATTATCCAGCGGCGCAACCTTGTAAAAAAAGGTTTTTCCCTCTTCAAGGTCGTTGCTGTCAATTATGCTTGTGTCAGTAAAAATTCCGAGTTTTTTCACTCCCAAATCCCGGATATTGAAATTGGTCAGCCTGTTCCTGTAAACTTCATAACCCTTAATACCCGAAAGGGAATCCTCTGAAGGAGTCCACTCCACTTTAAGGCCGTTATCAAGCGGAGCCACTGTCACAACAGGCCTTGTAGGGCCGTCGGTGTCAATCTGGATTTTGAAATGCGAAGTGACGCTGCTCTTTCCTGAAAAATCAACTGCATTTATATGAAAATAATAAACACCGCTCTGCTTTGCCGGAAGGGAAAGGCTGCGCAGCTTTGTTGTTGACGAATTGCCGGGAATTGTGTCAGGCTTTGAATCATAGGCATACGCATAATATGACGCGTTTTCGTCCGGCCATGAAACATATGCCTGCGACGAATTATACCATTTTGAGGAATCGGGA
>JAQTPU010000092.1 GCA_028712575.1 Candidatus Iainarchaeum sp. | reverse complement strand
TCAGCGGCTTCCTCAACGGGATGGCCGCGAATGCAGCGCTTGCAGTGCTGTTCTTCGCGCTCCTTGCCGGCTTCGGATTGGTAAAAGAAAAAATCGCCAGGCTTTTCATTGCGCTCATGGTTTTCGGCTTCGCGCTTTTTGAGAATTTCCTCGACCTGCAGTGGTTCGCATGGCTTGTGCTCCTGTTCATGGCAAGCTGGCTCCTCTTCAAGCTTTATTTCCTTTCAAAAAAGCTTTTGAGAAAAAAAATTTCCCTGGAAAATCTCGAAGAGGGGATGATTCCTGCCGAAACCCTGCTTGAAAAAAACGGGAAAATAGAAAAAGCCAGGGAATTCGAAATCAAAAAAATTATTAATCACCTAATCCATAATAACATGGAGGAATTGCTGCAGGCCATGAAGCCGGAGGGAAGGATTGTTGTTTCAAGCGCAAGGGCTGCCGGCCTTGAAATAGAGGACATAAAAAAACTAAGGGAACTTGCAGAGGAAAAAAAAATCGGAAACACGCTGGAAATAAGGGAAAGCGTCCCTTTTGTTCCCGCAATCCTTATCGGATACGTTATCCTGAATATTGTTGGTGATTTGATTTGGAACATCCTGTTTGCGCTATAAAAAAAAATTCTGTGTTTGCCCAAGGCGGGAGCTTCCTTTTTTTGGGGGGCTTAAGCTTTTCCCCCAAAAGGGGAAGGAAAGGGCAGAAAGGGCAGATTTCGATTGAATTCATGCTTCTGCTTGTTTTTGTATTGGTTTATGTTACAAGCACCATACTGCCCACAATCGACTGGGCAAACAGTTCCGCAGAGGAAATTGCACGCATCGGGAACGCAAAAATCGCTTCGCAGAAGCTTGCCGGCGCAATCGATGAAATTTCAATTGCACCCGGAAATGCAAGGGCAACAATAAAATTATTTGTCGATGAAAAAAGCTCAATCGACTGCAATTTCAGCCCGGGCGGGCAGAGAAAAATAGATTTCAATGCGGAAATGATTCTTCCCGATGCATACAACCCGTATGACAGGAATTGCAGTGCAATCGCAGGCCGGCCAGTTGTCTGCACAGGGGACACCCCTGTTTCCGCCCCGCAGTCAGTTGCAGTCACCTGCAGGCTGGATGCCGGCAGCGCAATAATCAACGGAAAACGGTTTGCCGACGTAATAATTGAAAAAGACTCCCTTGGCACAGTCCTGGTCAAGTATGCCTGAAAAAAAAGCGCAGTCAAGCATGGAAATACTCATTGTTGTTGCAATAGTGATTGCAATGTCAACAACAATCCTTGCAGGCTTCAATTCCATAAAGGACTCAACAACAGGGCTTGGCATTGCAAAGGCAAACAGCCTTGATGCACTGAACAAATCCGGAAAAAGCTTTGTAATACAAAAAATCGTCCCTTCTGAAAGCCCGGGAAAATTGTCACTCAACATAATAACAAGCCCTTCCGAGGGAATAACCTGCGCCGACATTAATGGCAGCGGGACAAAAAAGCTGCTGATAGAAAAGGGGCTTTATCCTGCGGCAGACCTGAATATAGCTGCAAACGGCGCAGACTGCGGCTGAATTCGCTTTTTAACGAAAAAAAACCCTGCTTTTTATTCCCTCTTTTTCGAATTCCTTAATGCGCCTGAAAAACGAGGCAATCGCATTAATCGTCTCAACAGCCGGAATTGCACTGCTCTTTTTCGCCCAATGCAGTTTCCAGGCAAAAGAAATCAGGATAAATGAAATGGCATTTGAAAAAAACGGCTCTTTCATTTCAACACAGGGCAGGGTATCTTCAATAAAGGAAAGCGCGGCGGCAATTTCGTTTGAATTGTCCGACGGGAACAGGGCTTATGCGGTAAAATTCAACCCATCTGCAGAGGAAAGAAAAACAATAAGGGAAAGCCTTTTCCTGAAAATTTACGGAAAAATAAATTCTGCGAAAAAACCTGAAATTTTTGTTGAAAAAATAATGCCCTGGCAGCAAAAAACAGGGAGCTGAAAAAAATGGATTTCGGGCCGCTGGGCTGGATAGTGTCCGGGTGCGTGCTTGGAATTTTCACAGGGCTTGCGCCAGGCATCCATGTAAACACAATTGCCTCTATTTCAACTGCGATTGCCTTTCCCGACCCCCTTGGATTAAGCCTTATGATTGCAAGCCTTAGCATTGTCCACTGTTTCGTGGATTTGGTGCCCGGCATTCTTTTCGGCGCGCCGGAAGAAACAAACTTTCTTTCAGCACAGCCAGGGCACAGGCTCCTCATAAAGGGAAAGGGGTTCCTTGCGGTAAAGCTTGCGGCCACGGGCGCGCTTTTTTCGGGAATAATTTCGCTCTGCTTCGCGTTTTTTTTCATTACAATGCTGCGGAAGGGAACAGTGCTTTTTTCAAAACTTGTCCCGTTTGCACTCGTGTTTGTCATCACGGCAATGGTTTTCAGCGAAAATTCCCCAAAAAAAAAGGCTTTTGCAATAACCGCAATCCTCCTTTCGGGAATCCTCGGCATAATCGCCCTTTCGGAAAAAAGCCCGGTGGAAAACCCGCTGTTTGCATGCATAACCGGGTTTTTCGGCATTGCAACAATCCTCGAATCATTGAAGAAAAAAACAATCCTGCCAAAACAGGAAACAGAAGAGGCAAAAACAGGGAATAAAAGCGTTATTGAAGGAAGCGCCCTGGGTTTTATTGCCGGCGCTCTCGTGGCTGTCTTTCCAGCACTGGGGGCAAACCAGGCCGCATTTATCCTGCAAAAATTTTTCGGAAAAATAAAAACCAAAAAATTCCTTGTCCTCATAGGAGGAAGCAGCACGGCAAACGTAATTTTCGGTTTTGCCGGCCTGTTTGCCTGGGGAAAAACACGGAACGGAAGCGCGGCAGCAGTAGGCGGGCTGGTTGAATTAAGCACGCAGAACCTTGTGCTCCTGATGATTGCATGCGCAATCGCCCTCGGCTTCGGCTTCCTTGCCGCAGTATGGACTGCAAAGTTCCTTGTCAAAAAAATAGAAAAAATAAATTATTCAAAAATAAACATTGCAATTCTTTTTGCGCTTTGCGGGCTTTCTGTTTTCCTGACAAATTTTTTCGGCATAATCGCGCTTGTTTCCGCAACAGGAATCGGCTTGTTCTGCGCTGAAACAAAAATAAAAAGGACGCACTGCATGGCTTTTTTAATGATTCCAGCATTATTATTTTACCTGGGGTTTTGATGCAGAACAATGCAACAATCAGGCGCGGCACAATCGAATCAATCATAGAAGCGGCAAAAAACGTTTATCCGAAGGAATTTGTCTCTCTGCTTGGAAGCAAAAAAAAGAACGGAACAATAGACGAGCTTGTTGTCGCACCAGCGACCTTCGGGGATTCATTTTCCTCAGTGGATTTGTATGATTTGCCTTTTGACAAGGGCATTATTGGAAGCGTGCATTCGCACCCTTCCCCTGACAACAGGCCGAGCAGTGCAGACAAAAGGTTTTTCAAGAAAACAGGCGAAATTCATTTAATAATCGGTTATCCCTTTACAATCAATAATATCAGGGCATTCAATGCCGAAGGAAAACAAATAGGAATTGAAGTGATTCCATGACGCCGAAAAACAGGATAATACTCGTGATAAGGGACGGCTGGGGATACAGCGAAGAAGTGAAGGGAAATGCCGTAAAAGCCGCAAATGTCCCCAACAACAACAATTATGAAAAAAATTTTCCAATGACTATCCTGCAGTGCATGGGAAATGCTGTCGGCCTGCCTGAAGGGACCCAAGGAGGCTCTGAACCCGGGCACCTCACCATGGGGGCGGGAAGGATTGTCTGGCAGCCGCTTGAATTCATAAACAGGGAAATAAAAAGCGGGAAATTCTTCAAAAATCCCGCGCTTATGGTTGCAGTAAACAACTGCAAAAAAAACAATTCCTCGCTCCATCTGATGGGCCTGTTTTCCGATGAGGGAATCCACGGAATGACCATGCACCTATATGCGCTGCTTGGGCTTGCAAAGAAAAACGGGATAGAAAAGGT
>JAQTPU010000091.1 GCA_028712575.1 Candidatus Iainarchaeum sp. | reverse complement strand
TGTCCTTTGCAATTGCAATTGTTGACCCCTGAACCCTTACCTCTAGGCCTGCTGCCTTCAAATCAGAAAGAGCCGGGCCCGGAGGCAAGCCTGTGTCTCCGGCAGGAATCACAATATCCAATGGGGCAATTGAACCGTCTTTTGCAGCAACGCTTCCCTTGCTTCTCTTCAATAAGCCGTAAAGCTCGAAAGAATCCATGTTTGTAAAAATAATTGCAACGCTTCCCCTGACCATCGGGATTAATCCAGTTGACTTCAAGTTTGCGGCTTCAAGGGCCTTTTTTATGACTCTTGTTTTTGAAACTTTTACAATGGCATTCGCCTTTAATTTTTTTCTTATGTTCTGGAACAAATCAGCAGGAAAGCCTGACAAGTCTGCAATTGCAATTACCCTGTACTGGCCGGCTGTTTTTTTCAATTCAGCAAACTGGGCGTGTTTCCAGTGCATAATGTGGCGCTTCATTCCTTACCACCGACCTTTGTTGAAGGGCCCATTGTTTCCTTTACAAAAACAGATTTGATGCTCTGGCTTTTTCCAGGCACCGAACCCATAACAGCATTAAAAACAGACAATCCGTTTGCAGCCAACTGCTCGTCCTTCATTTTTTCATTGCCAATTACAACCTGGATTACAGGCATTGCCTTTCCCTTTTTGTTTGAAACCCTTGTTACTGAAGACATTTCTGCAAGCGCGGATTCCACCTGTGAAACACTGGGCTGTATAGGGCGCGGCATCTTGTTTTTCGGCGCAAGCTGCTGCCCCAAATATTTTCCAACAGTGAGCATTACAGGCCCTTCCGCAAGCAAAACATCAAATTCATCAATAATCTGGGCAACATCCTTTTTGTTCATGCCCTGGATGTCTGATTCCATTATAATGCGGTCGGCCTTTTCCTTAATGTCCGCAGCAAAGCCCTTTTCTCGGCAAAAAACAAGGACTTTTCCCCTTCCCTTGCCGGTTGCAAAAGGCAGTGTAACTTTCAAGTCAAGCTGGTTCTCGGGCTTCTTGAAATCCAGCCCAGTAAGGTTTACCATCAATTCTATTGTCTGTGTAAACTTGCGCTGCTTTGAAGAAGAGCGCATTTTTTGCAGTGCAGTCAGAAAATCTTCATTGTTCAAAATTATTACCTCCCGCAAGCCTTTTCTTAAAAAGAACGTTGTAAAAGCAAAGCTTTTACGACGCCTCACAAAGCTTTGCTTTGTAAGGAAGCCTTGGGAAAAGAACAATTTGCCACGCAAATTGAACTCACCCAGAAGCGGTAGTTGCGGTCTCCAAAAAAAGAGACTAATTCAAAAACCAATTAATATAAAAAAAACTGCTCGAAAGGGTTTAAAAAGCATTACTCTGCCTTGAACATTGAATCGAATTTTCCCTCTTTCAACTCTTTCTGGATTTCCCTTGCAGGCTTGCCTTCAACCGTTATTCCCATGCTGTCGCAAACCCCCACTACCTCGCGGACAACGCTCTTGATTTTTGAGCTTCCGGAAGCATCGATTTTCATTTTTGCAACCTTTACTGCCTGCTCCATTGAAATGTTCCCCACTGGCTGTTTTGGGTTTGCAGCGCCTGCCTCGAGCTTTGCCTCTTTTTTAATAAGAGCGCTCGTAGGCGGGCTTCCCACAAAAATTTCAAAATTCTTTTTGGAATCAATCGCAATTCTTACAGGGACTTTCATTCCTGAAAAAGCCCTTGTTTTCTCGTTAATCTGCGCAACAATCAGGCCAATGTTCACTCCCAAAGGGCCCAAAGCAGGGCCTAAAGGCGCGGCTGCTGTTGCTTTTCCGGCTTCAACCAAAACACTGATATCTGGCATAACAAACCATCCTTTTCAAAAAAATTATTCCTTCAAAACCCTGATGTTTTCGGCTTTTAATGTAACAGGAATCCTTACTGCTGCTTCAAGAAGCTCGACTACAACCTCTTCTTTTGCGTCATTCACGCGCTGGACCTTTGCCTTTTCCCCCTTGAAAGCCCCGGAAATGATTTCAATCCTGTCGCCTTCCTTTATTGATTTCATCAAAGGCTTTGATTCCAAAAGAACTGCAATTTCCTTTATGTCAACAGCGCCCTTTACAATGCCCTGGCCTTTTATATGGGGGGTTCCTGCAATTGCATGCCTGACATTAAGCTCGTCCTGGGCCTCTATAAGAATATAGCCCTTCAGGCCAGGAATGACAGCAATGCTGTAAACAGGCAGGGCATCGGCCTTGGCTTTTTTGCCAAGTATCTCAACTACAAGGCTTTCCTGGCCAACAGTCGTCCTCACTGGAAAAAGCATTTTTTCACCATTGAATTTTAAACATCAGAAAATCAAATCGGCTTTGCAAAGCCCACGCCGGTCAAAACAAAAACCAGCTGGACAATCACGCCGATAATCCCTATAATAATAACCCCGATTGCAGTAACCTTCATCATTGCCATAAACTCGTCTTTGGAAGGCTTTTTTGCAATAACCAAAACCCTTTTTGAAGAAGCAAGAAAATTCCCGATTTTTCCTGCAAAATTCAGTTTCCGGGCAAAACCCCCTTCATTATCATTGTCCATAAAAAAAAACCAATTAATTTGTATCCCCCTCTAAGGGGTTAATAAATAAAGATAATAAAAAAAGGTTTTTAAAGGCTTTTCTTTGCCACCGCAAAGAACCTTGCAAACCATTGGGGTTTGCGAGGCCTCGCAAAAGCCTGCTTTTGCAAGGAACCCTGGAAAAAAAAACAGTTTTGCTGCGCAAAACTCTGGTTCGTTTCACTCACAAAACCTTAAATTTTATGTGAATCTTATGCCCAAATCTATTTCGCCGCTGTTCCTGTCCCTGCCTGCAACAGGCTCTCCGCTGTCAAGATAGGGGAATTTTCCGCCCGCAATGACAATCATTGCCTGAATCTGGTTTTTCGGGATTGAATCGTCAATCATTGCACCCCAGATAATATGGGCATTGTCGCTGATTTTTGCTGAAACAGTTTCAACAATCATTTCGGCTTCGCGCAGAGTCATGTCACTGCCGCCGATTACATTCACCAAAGCCCTGTTTGCATCGCTAATGTCCACGTCAAGCAATGGCGAAGTAAGCGCTTTTTCAACTGCTTCAAGAGCGCGGGCTTCACCGGCCTCAGAACTCCTTGATTCCCCCAGGCCAATCATTGCAGCCCCGCCCCTCTGGAGTATAGTGCGGAGGTCTGCAAAATCAAGATTAATAAGGCCTGGCTTTGTAACCATTTCTGTTATTCCCTTCACTGCATTTGTCAAGACCTCGTCAGCCACTTTGAATGCGGCATTGACAGGCAAATCGGGCGCAATTTCCAAAATCTTGTCGTTCGGAATCACAATGACAGTGTCTGCATGTTTCCTCAAATTGCCGAGGCCGTACATTGCATTTTCCATCCTTTTTTTTCCCTCAACAGTAAAAGGCAGTGTAACAACCCCGATTGTAAGCGCTTTCATTTCTTTTGCAATTTCCGCAATAACAGGCGCTGCCCCTGTCCCTGTGCCCCCGCCCATTCCGCAGGTAATAAAAACAAGGTCTGTCGCCTGCAGTGCATCTGCAAGTTCCTCAAGGCTTTCCCTTGCAGCCCCTTCTCCAACCGTAGGGTCCGACCCAGACCCAAGGCCCCTTGTAAGCTCCTGGCCGATAAGGATTTTTTTGTCGCAAAGCGTGCTCAACAAGTCCTGTGCATCAGTGTTAATTCCGAATGTTTCAGCACCGGCAATTTTGACTTCAGTCATCCTTTCAATTGTATTGCAGCCGCCGCCGCCTACGCCAATAACCTTTATTTTTGCCTGCGAAGCCTCAAGAAGTTTTACAAGCTCCTCGTCTGTTTTCGGGGTCTTTGAAACCTTCTCCCCTTCAGGCTTCTTTGCGCCGACATTTGATTTTGCACGAGCAATCGCTTTCTTGCTAACGCTTTCCAAAAAAAACACCCCTTCAATAAAAACCTTCAATCAATAAAAAGGCAAATTCCTGAATTAACAATTATTATATCCCTAATTGAAAAGGAATATAAATCTTGCCACAATTCCCCTTCTTTTGGCGCAGCCATAATCCTGCC
>JAQTPU010000090.1 GCA_028712575.1 Candidatus Iainarchaeum sp. | reverse complement strand
ATGCTTTCACAACCTCGAGCACTTTTTCCGGTTTTGTGGAAATATAATAATTCATTGTGTCGCTTACCACGAGTTTCGGCCTTTTTTTCATCTGTTTGAAAACATCAAGCTGTTTTTCAGGGTCAAAATTTCCTAAAAAAAGGAAAACAGAGTTTCTGTATGATTCTGGCAGTTTTGGCCTCAATTCTTCCAGTGCGTTTAATTCTGTTTTCAGTGTTTCGGCAACATTCACATCAAAGCCGTATTTTCCTTCCCAGTGAAAAGTATTCAGCGCGCTTTTTTCAATTCCTTCTGTTCCGATGCCTTTTGACTTGAAAAATTCAAGGTTTTTTTCCGGAAAATCTTTTCCAATAATGCTTGCAATTCCGGGTTTTGCAAAAAAGCTTGCTGCAATCGCTGCATAAGAGGCGCTTCCGCCGAGGACATTTTCCGCTTTTCCGAAAGGGGTTTCAATTGTATCAAGGCCGATTGAACCTACAATTACGACTTCGGGCTTTTCATTCTTTTTCATAATTTATCAGTGAAAAAATATCGTGTCCTTTTAATTTTTCCTTTCCTTTGAGGAAATCCAGTTCAATTAAAAAAAACAGGCCTTTTACTTCTCCCCCGAGCCTTTCAACAAGCTTTACTGCTGCTTTGCTTGTTCCGCCTGTTGCAAGCAAATCATCGCAGATAATGCACTTGTCGCCTTTTTTTATTGCATCCTCGTGGATTTCAAACGCATCTCTGCTGTATTCAGTGTCGAATTCTTCCCTGATTGTTTTTGCAGGCAGTTTTCCTGGCTTGCGCAATGGGACAAATCCCGCGTTTAATTCTTTTGCCAGGATTGCGCCGAAAATAAATCCCCTGGATTCCGCGCTTACAACCTTGTCAATTTTATAAGGTTTTTTCAGGTAATAATCAACCATTTCATCCGTTACTTTTTGCAGGGCTTCGGCATCCTTAAGCAGGGTTGTAATGTCCCTGAACATTATGCCTTTCTTTGGAAAGTGCGGCACTGTCCGAATGTGCTTTTTAAAATCCATTTTTTTTGCCCTAAAACTTAGGGAAGAATAATTAATTAAGATTATGGCTTGTTTTTAATTTATGCGCTCCAGGAATTTCCTTTTTCTGATAGGGGTTGCATTGTTTGCGGCAATCCTGCTGTTTCTGGGCCCGGAAGGCTCTGCGGGAATCGCCGCCACAATATCAAGGGCAGACCCGGTTATTTTCGCGTTTGCAATCATTCTCATAGCCCCCTGTGTTTTTTTGAAGGGCCTGAAACAGCAGCTGCTCCTTGTTCCGTTTGGAAAAAAAATTTCCCTTGTGGAATCCATGGAGGTCTGGCTTGCGGGTTATCTTCTGGGTGCTGTGAGCCCTGGCAGGAGCGGTGATTTTTTAAGGAGCGTTTATTTCAAAAAGAATTTCGGAATAAAAACAGGCAGCGGATTAAGCGCAGTAATGGTTGAACGCGTTCTTGATATGGGCTTCCTGCTTATCGCGGGAATACTCGGCTTTGTTTATTTTTCAGTTGTTTTTGAAATGCCGCGGGGCATAATCCTGGCGCTCTGCGCCGCGCTTGCATTGTTTGCCGCCCTGTTTTTCCTTATTTTGAGGAAAAAAACCGCGCTGGGAATCGGCAGGAAATTTTTCCGGCTTGTCCCGCATTCCCTTAAGGGCAGGGCAAGGCAGGGCTTTCACGACTTTTTTGACGGCATTTCAGGGTATAAGACAGCCAAAAAAATAATTTTTTTCTCTGTTCTCATTACTGTTGCCTCCTGGATTCTGTTTTTTTTCCAGGTCCTGCTGCTTGCAGGCTCGCTCCATATCGGCATTTCTTTTGCGGCTGTTTCCGCAATGATTCCAATCACCTCGCTTGCGGAAATAATTCCGACTGTTTTCGGCATAGGCGCAAGGGATTTCACATTAATGGGGCTGTTTGCGGCTTTCGGGCTTTCAACAGAGGCCGCTGTTTCGCTTTCACTGCTGATTCTGCTCGTTGAACTCATACAGTCCTTTTTCGGAGTCCTTTTCATAAGAAAACTGAAAAAGCCTGGATTTTAGCTGTGCAGAATAAAACAATCAATTAAAAATTCATGCTTTTTAAATTAATTATGCATTATTCAAAATACCTGTTTTTGATTGGAATTGTCCTGTTTGCCCTTCTTCTCTGGTCTTTGGGGCCGGGAGGAATAAGCGGGATTATTGAAACAATTGCAAAGGCAAACCCCTGGATATTCGGGATTGCGCTTCTCTTCATTATTATCGACGTTTCATTCAAGGGCCTGAAACAATCCGCACTCCTAAAGGCGTTTGGAAAAAAAATTTCCCTTGTGGAATCCATGGAGGTCTGGCTTGCGGGTTATCTTTTGGGTGCTGTGAGCCCTGGCAGGAGCGGTGATTTTTTAAGGAGCGTTTATTTCAAAAAGAATTTCGGAATAAAAACAGGCAGCGGATTAAGCGCAGTGCTCATTGACAGGCTTTTCGATGTCGGCTTTCTTCTGCTCGCGGCAATTGCGGGCTTTCTGTATTTTTCGGTTATTTTCAACTGGGACAGGCTGGTTGTTTTTATCCTCCTCGGCCTGCTTGCTGTTTTTGCCACTGGCTGCATTCTCATTACCCGGAAGAAAGCAGTCCATTTTCTGGGCAGGCCTTTTTTCAGATTGCTTGTTCCAAAAAAATTCAAGGAAAAAATCCGCGTGAGCTTCCACGATTTTTACGAGGGCTTCGCTGTTTACGGCAAAAAGCCGGGAATAATTGTTTTTGCAGGAATAATCACTGTCATTTCCTGGTGCTTTTTCTTTTTCCAGGCATGGCTTTTTGCGCTTTCCCTCAACATCCCTGTTTCCTTCGGGATAATGGCCGCAATAATGCCAGTAATAACTCTTGTCGAGGTCATTCCAGTTTCTTTTTCAGGCATCGGGACAAGGGACATCACTCTTGTGGGCTTTTTCGGCCTGCTCGGGATTTCAAAAGAGGCTGCAATTTCCTTTTCAATGACAATCCTCCTGATTGAAATTATCCAGGCGCTTTTCGGGGCATTCTTCCTGCGGAAAATAAAAAATTTGTGAATTGCGGTGCAAACCTGCAAAATATCGGTTTAAATGCCTTTTTCCCAATTGTGTTGGATATGTTAATTGAAGTTTTTCTCCCCGTCTATAATGAAGAAGCCCAGCTTGAATCCTCTGTTGAAACCCTCCTCGCCTTCATGAAAAAGCACATCAGGGAGGAATTTGCAATAACAATTGTCGACAACGGTTCAAAAGACTCCACTCCGGAACTTGCAGAAGCACTTTCAAAAAAGCACAGGGAAGTAAGGGCCCTGCTGCTGAAGCAGAAGGGCAGGGGCTATGCCCTGAAAACAGCCTGGCTCCGGAGCAAAGCCGACATACTGGCATACATGGACATTGACCTTTCAACAAGGCTGAAGCATTTTCCCTCGCTTATCAATGCAATAAAGCAGGGCTATGACATTTCAACAGGTTCCAGGTATGCGAAAGGCGCGAAAACAACAAGGAGCTTCCGGAGATGGTTTATTTCAAGAAGCTTCCTCCTGATGCTGAAAATCCTGTTTTTTACAAGCCTTACAGACATGCAGTGCGGCTTCAAGGCAATAAGCAGGAAAGCCGCACAAGAGCTCCTGCCCAGGACAAAAAACAAGGAATGGTTTTTTGACACAGAACTGCTGCTTCTTGCAATAATGCAGGGCTATAAAATAAAGGAAATTCCCGTAGAATGGGTCGAGGACACTGACTCAAGGGTAGTGATTCCGCACATTATAAGGGACTGCTTTGTGGGCAGCATAAAAATAAGGTTTTCCAGGCAAAAAAAGGGGAATTGAAATTGAAGCAGAAAAAAATTGTTTTTGCCGCACTTGTTTTTCTTGCAGTTATCCAGCTGGCATTGTTCCTCGCATTGTCAAATTCAAGGCCTTTTTTTGACGAAGGGATTTACCTTACGGGCGGATGGCTTTTTTCAAAAGGCATTCTGCCCTACTCCGGATTTTTCGAGTCAAAGCCAATAGGAATTTTTGCAGTAGGCGCGCTTTTGTTCCATGTTTCCGCAAGCCTTC
>JAQTPU010000008.1 GCA_028712575.1 Candidatus Iainarchaeum sp. | reverse complement strand
CAGGGCTTTCCAATGAAAAACTCAATGCAGGGCCCGGCAAGAAAAAAAGCCCTGCTCAAAAAAGGCACAGGCTTCAGGGCAGACAGGAAAGGAAAAATGCAGAGAAAAACAGTCCGGGGGAACACTGTAAGCGCGGAAACACAGCAGCTGAACCTTGCAATAATACAGGCAGGGGACCCTGCATTGTTTGAACAGCTCATTCCGAAGCAGAAAGCCGAGGAACAGAAAGTTTCCGTAAAGGAACAGATGATAAAGGAATCCCTTGAAAATGTCGGAAACACGGAGCTTGCGCACGAAGCCCTGAAAATAAAGCCGAAATCACGAAGATAACCAAAGAGGGAAAAATTGACTGCAAAAAAAACAGCGGAACACGAGAAAAAGCCAGCGAAAGCAAGTTCCGCTGAAAAAGCAGCGCCGAAAGAAGAGAAAAAAGCCGAACAGGCCGCAGTGAACATCGGAATGGTCGGCCATGTGGACCATGGCAAAACCTCCCTGACACAGGCCCTCACAGGAAAATGGACTGAAACGCACAGCGAGGAACTGAAAAGGGGGATTTCCATAAGGCTTGGATATGCGGACACAACCTTTTACAAGTGCCCCAGATGCAAAGGCAGCGAGGCATACACGATAAAGCCTGCCTGCACTGCATGCAATTCAAAAGCTGAAAAATTAAGGACAGTGAGCTTTGTCGATGCGCCCGGCCATGAAACCCTGCTGACAACAATGCTAAGCGGCGCTGCATTAATGCAGGGCGCAGTCCTTGTAATTGCGGCAAACGAGCCCTGCCCCCAGCCGCAGACAACGGAGCATCTTGTGGCATTGAAAATCGCGGGAATAAAAAACATTGTTGTTGCACAGAACAAGATTGACCTTGCGGACAAAAAACAGGCTCTGGAGAACCAGAGGCAGATAAAGGAATTTTTAAAAGCAAACGGCTTTGAAAATGCCCCCATTGTCCCTGTTGCTGCGCATCTCGGGATTAACGTTGACCTTCTGATAGAGGCGATTGAAAAAACAATTCCAACCCCCTCATTTGAAAAAAACAAGCCCCTGAAGGCCTACTGCATAAGGAGCTTTGACGTCAACAAGCCGGGCATTGAAATAAACGACCTGAAAGGCGGAGTGATAGGCGGCTCGATAATAGAAGGCATGATAAAAATCGGTGACACTGTTGAAATTACGCCCGGCATTGAAGGCAAACCCATGCAGACAACAGTGAAAAGCCTGAACTGCGCGGCAGGAAAACTGAACGAAGCCGGGCCTGGCGGATTAATAGGCATTGGGACAACCCTTGACCCCTCCCTTACCCAGAATGACAGGATGCGGGGCCAGGTAATCGCACAGCCGGGATTAATGCCCCTGCCTACAAAAAAAGTTTTTTTGAAAATGACTTTTATTGAAAGGCTGATTGCAAATGTGGACAAGAGGGTAAGGACAAACGATGTGCTTGTGCTTACAGTGGGTGCAATGACTGCCCTCGGAACAATGATAAAGGAAAAAGGCAGTGTTCTTGAAATTGACCTGAAAACGCCGGCAGTAATAGAGAAAGGCGAAAAAATCGCGGTAAGCAGGAAAGAAGGCGGAAGATGGAGGCTGATTGGCTACGCAACACCGGAAAAATAAGACAATTGCCATAGACACAAACATGATTCTTGCAGTTGCCAGGTTCAAAACAGACATTTTCAGCCAGGCCAGGAACCTGCTGGGAAGCGATGTTGAATTTGTAATTCCGGAAAAAAATCTTGAGGAACTTGAAAAGCTTTCAAGGCAGGGAAAAAAAAACGAAAAGGAAATAATGCTTGCGCTTGAAATAATGAAAAAAAACAATGTAAAGGAAATCGATGCGGAGGGGGAAAACGCGGACAAATGCCTTGAAAAACTGGCTGCAAAAGGAATAATAATAGCAACCAATGACAGGGCATTGAGAAAAAAAATAAAAGTGTTTGGAAGCAATATATTTCTTAAAAAAAAGCGCTTTATTGCGCTGGAATGAAAAAATTTTTATTATTCAGAATCTGAATTAAAAAAAAATTTGTTTGATGGATAAAGGTGAGCAAATGTATTATCTGGTTAAAATCAAGGAAAAGGTAAGGGTTCCGCCAAAGGAATTCGGGGAAAAGCTTGACGCGACAGTGCTGAAAATATTGCAGCAGGAATACGAGGGCCTTATCGACGAGGACCTTGGCCTTGTTGTTGCAGTGCTTTCAATCGATAACGTCGGAAAGGGAAAGGTTGTTCCGGGAGACGGGGCGGCCTATTTTGAAACAGACCTTGAAATGCTCGTATTCAAGCCGCTGATGCACGAGCTGGTCGAAGGGTTTGTTTCAGAGGTGACTGAATTCGGCGCATTTGTAAGGTTCAGCCCTATTGACGGCCTTGTCCATGTAAGCCAGATAATAGACGATTACATCACATACGATGCAAAACTGCCCGGCTTTGTAGGCAAAAAAACAAAAGTAAAGCTCACATCAAACGACAATGTATTCGCAAGAATAGTCACGATTTCGCTGAAGGGAAACATCCAGAATTCAAAAATCGGCCTGACAATGAGGCAGCCTTTCCTGGGAAAGGAAGAATGGCAGAGAGTAAGCGAAAAAACGGCAAAGGAAAGGACAATAAAAATCAAGGACAAAAATGAAGGCAAAATAAGGATGCCAAAGGAAACAAGGGACAAAAAATAAAAGAGTGGTAAAAAATGGCAAAAGAAAAAGCATGCAGAAACTGCAAACTGGTTGTTGAAGACGCAAAAGAATGCCCTGTCTGTAAAGGGACTGCATTCACAACATTCTGGCAGGGCTATGTCGTAATAATAGACCCTGAAAAAAGCGAAATCGCAAAGCACAAGGCGATTACAACGCCCGGAAAATATGCGCTCCGCCTCAGCCGTTAAAGCGGGAAAGCCCTCAAAAAAAACAATTTTTTTATTTGGTGGTGTACAAATGGATGTAAAAATAACACAGAAACAAAAAAACCCTGTTTTTCACAGGGAAGAAATAACCTTTGAAGTCAGGGAATCAAAAGCAACCCCCACAAGAAAGGAGCTGAGGGAAAAAATAGCCGCATTAACCGGCGCAAAGCCCGAGCTTGTAATAATCGAAAAAATAAGCACAAGATTCGGCTCAACATTTGTAGGGGGAAAAGCCCTTGCATACGAGGAAGAAAAAGGGATGCAGAAAACAGAACTGGGGCATTTGATAAACAAAAGCGCGGGAATAAAAAAAAGCAAAGAGGAAAAGGCAAAAGCGCCCCCCGCACCGGCGCCGAAGAAATAAAAAAATTTGAAGGAATGTGGTGAAAAATGGCTGAAAAGGAAAAAGCTGCAAAAAAACAAGGAAAAAAGAAAAAAAGCAAACAGGCGCTTTTTGAAGTCAGCGGTGAAACAGTAAAAAGAAAAAACCGCTACTGCCCGAAATGCGGCCCGGGAATATTCATGGCTGCGCATAAGGACAGGTTTGCCTGCGGAAAGTGCGGCTATACCGAGTGGAAAAAATGATTTTTGCAGTGAATTTTTTAATTGACTTTTTTTTCATTGCATTCCCAGTTCTTTTCATTGCAAGGAATGCAAAAAAATTCGGCATAAAAAAAATTCTTGCGGAACTCGGGCTGCAAAAAATAGGCGCAAAAACCTTTTTCAAGGAAACAACAAAGCTTACAGGCCTGCTGTTTGCAGTTTCCATTGCAGTCTCAATAATACTGCTGGCAATAGGCCTTAACGACACGCAGAAGGTATTTGAAGCAATAAATTCCCTGCAGGCAAAGGGCATCCTTTTTCTTTTTTACCTTTTAATTGTAAGAGTGACCGCAGAAGAAATTTTCTTCCGAGGCTTTCTGGCAAAAAAAACAGGCATAATAATAAGCTCGACAGTGTTTGCGCTTGCGCACATTTCATATGCATCTGCTGCGGAGATAATAGGCGCGTTTTTTTTGGGAATAGTGCTTGCAAGGGCATTCCTGAAAAACAAAAACCTGGTGCCGAACATTTTTGCACACATTTTCTACAATTTTATTGTGCTGATAATCGCATTTTCAGTGAGGATGTAAATGACTGAAATAATAAAGCTGGAAAAAAACAGAAAAACGGCTCTGCAAAAAGCCGTTGATGCGCTTGAAAAAGGCGGAGTGGTTGTTTTTCCCACTGAAACAAGCTACGGCATAGGGGCTGACGCGCTTGACGAAAAGGCAGTTGAAAAAGTGCATGAAGCGAAAAAACAGCCGCATGACAAGCCAATAAGCGTGATTGTCTCTGATTTGAAGCAGGCTGAAAAAATAGCTGAACTGAATGAAGAGGCCGGGGCGCTTGCAAAAAAATTTTTTCCAGGCCCCTTGACAATAATTGCGCCTGAAAAAAAAGTCCCGAAAAATTTAACGCGAAATGGAATTGCATTCAGGATTTCAGAAAATAAATTTGCAAGGGAACTCTGCAAAAAATTCGGCAGGCCTGTTACAGCAACAAGCGCCAATATACATAACGAACCTGCCATTTACAATCCCGAAGAGTTAATTGAAAAGTTTAACGGCAGGGTTGATCTGATAATTGATGCAGGCATTCTCCCTCAAAGGGAAGCAAGCACCATTTATTCAACAATCGGGCACAAAATTATAAGGGAAGGAAAAATTACGAAAAAGGAAATTGAAAAAGCTTTAAAGGAATGACAAAAATGCCCAGGAAAATCAGGGAAAAAAAAACAACAGTCGGATTTCTGGATTCGCCTTACATTGACAGGGAGTACTGGCTGCACAGGGCCGAAATTCTAAAGCGCGCGCAAACATTTCCAAGAATGAAGAAAAAAATTCCGCTTGTGGTTGAAGCAACAAAGCCCGTGAAAGAATTTGCAGGAATGTTCCCGAACACTGAACAGGGCATAAGAAACATGCTGAACAAAATGCTCTCGACAATCCAGTTTGTAAGGGAAAAGCCGAGCATTGCCGAAGTGCATTACATGCTGCAGACAGCGCACGATATTTTTGTCACAAAAAAAATCCCTGTTCCGGTAAAAAACGGGCAGCCGCTCTGGGGCTGCAATGCAATGTGCATTGCATTCAGCGCGTGCTTGCGCGCCAAAAGAATCCCTTACAAATTTGTCCGCACTGTGGCACGATGGCAGCAGGATTATGAGGGCAGATTGCATTCAGTCGTAATGTTCAGGCTTGGAAACAGGACTTTTATTGCAGACCCTTTTCCGGGCCAGACAATAATGCAGCAGGTCGGGGAAACGCTTGGAAAACAAATAGAGCTCCTGAAAAGCAAGGGCATTTGGAAGGAAGGCAGAAGCCCGGAAGAAATAGGCATTGTAACCGCAGACAATTTGGAGAGATTTTCTTTTTAAAAGTGATTGGATGATTTGCATTGGCATTGAAAGCACTGCGCACACCTTTGGCGCGGGAATTGTTGACTCCGAATGCAATATCCTTGCAAATGAAAAGAAGAGCTATATAACCGAGGGCGGCGGCATTCATCCGCGCGAGGCAGCTGATTTGCATTATTCAAATGCAAGGCAGGTAATTGAAGATGCACTGAAAAAGGCAAACCTTTCAATGAAGGAAATCGATATTGTAGGCTTTTCACAGGGGCCCGGCCTGGGGCCCTGTTTGCAGGTTGGAGCTGTTGCTGCAAGGGCTCTCGCATTGCAGAACAAAAAGCCGCTTATCGGCGTTAATCATTGCGTTGCGCATGTGGAAATTGCAAAAAAAATTACCAATGCAAAAGAAGCAATCTATGTTTATGCTTCAGGGGCAAATACACAAATAATTGGATATGAAGCAGGAAGATACAGGGTTTACGGAGAAACACTTGACATCGGAATCGGAAACTTATTGGATTCTTTTGGGCGTTCTTTAGGAATTGGCTTTCCCGCAGGCCCGAAAATCGATGAAATGTATTTCCAGGCAAAAAATTATATTGAACTGCCCTATTCTGTAAAGGGAATGGACCTTGTTTTTTCGGGCCTTCAGACAGCAGCAGAAAGAAAAATTGCAACTGCTGACAGGATTGATTTGGCTTACAGCTTGATGCATAATGCCTTTGCAGAGCTTGCAGAGGTTTCTGAAAGGGCGCTTGCGCACACCGAAAGAAAAGAGCTTGTGCTTACAGGCGGAGTTGCAGCAAGCAAGGCATTAAGAAAAATCCTTGAAGAAATGTGCAATGGCAGGGGAGCAAAGCTTTTAGTGCCTCCCTTTGGCGTATGCACTGACAACGGCGCAATGATTGCCTGGCTTGGAATTGTAGAAAATAAGGCGGGAATAAAGCAGGAAATCTGGGAAACAAGAATACTGCCAAGGCAGCGCACTGATGACGTAGAAATTACCTGGGCCTAATTAGCTGGTACACTAATCAAAAAAACAGGTTTAAAAACTATTTTCAGGGGAGAATATTTATGATGAGAAAAACTGAAATGGCAGTGTTGTTTGTCCTGCTTGCAGCGACCTTTTCGCTGGGCTTTTTTACTTCTGATTTTTATAAGCAGAGCGCTGCAAATAATATCGGCCTTGCAAGCCTTGTCCAATTGCCGGAAAAAACGCTTTCCGCCTCGATTGACATTGTTGCAGTAAGCTCTGACGGGACAACTGGCAGTGTAAATACCGCAACTGTGGAGATTCAGGACGGCCAGGGCAGGGCATTATTTTCCTTAAACCCGTTTGTTGAGCCTGACACGCAGCAGTCTGCTGAAACAGCAAAAAGCGTTGCTGAGGCATACACAAAAACAAGCCTTTCGGGAAAGGATGTTATTTATACGATTGACGCGGGAAATGCCCAGTTAGTCGGAGGCCCGAGCGCAGGTGCCGCATTGACTGCTGCAACAATAGCGGCAATAGAGGAAAAAACAATCAACAAAAATGTTGAAATAACAGGCACTATTAATCCCGACGGCAGCATCGGCCAGATCGGGGGAGTTCTTGAAAAAATGTCTGCAAGCGCTGAAAAGGGAAAAACCCTTTTCCTGGTGCCTGTCGGGCAGGGCACTCTTTCGTATTATGAACCACGGGTGACAAGGCAGGAAAGGAACGGCTTTGTAATTGAAAGGACAACATATGTTCCAAAAACACTGAATCTTAATGATTATGCAAAACAGCAGGGCTGGAACATTGAAATAAAAGAAGTCGCGGACATCAGCGAAGCAGTGCGGTATTTGCTGTAATCATTTTCTTTTTTTTTGCAGGGGCTGTTTTCCCTGCCTGTAATCGGCTGTCTGCGTGTAAAGCCAGTAAAAGCCTGCAAGGACAAGGAAGGCTATTCCGAGATTCAGGATTGTTGTTGTCGGAGGAAAAATTCCCGCAGAACTCCAGGGAATCAGTTCAAATTCGGGGTCGAAAAAGGCCGAAAGTGAAACAAATACAACTGCTACGAACAGGAATTCGATTACCAGAAGGGCGATTGCCCGCGGGTCTGATTTTGATTTTGAAACCTTTTCCCTTGCGCTAAGTTTTATCTCAAAAAAAGCCTTTTCCTGCGCCTTGTAAAGCTTCGGGAACCTTTTCTTTACTGCAAAAAATATGATTGCAAAAAAAACAATGCTAAGCGCAAAAACAGTCGTGTCAAGAAAGTTCAGGTTGAGGAAAAAAGTTATCTGCCTTGTATTGAAAATCCGGAAAACATTAAAGCCCATTATTGCAAAGAAAGAGACAACCGCACAGACTGCAAGCAGGAATTCCAATAATACAAACAGGAGGAATAATTTTTTCTCGCGGAATTCATGCAATGCTTCTTTCATGGCAATAATAGGGAAAGCCAGTATAAAAAAATTCCGTTTTTTGCCCTAACCGAAAAGCCACTGGAAAAAGCCCCTCAACAGGGAATCCAGGACTGCAAGAGTTCCTGAAAGAAAGCCGGAGTTAATGCTTAGCACAAATAGAAAAATTGTCCATGCAAACCGCAGTATGGAAGAGGCATCAAACAGGAGGAAAAAGCCGCTCAAAAAGACAATCGGAAAGAAAATAAGCGGGGAAACCAACAGCCAGAGGAATCTCGAAGCAATGCTGCCATGCACAATTCTTTTTTTCAAAGAGGCCGTAACAATGTTGAAGGTGTTCATTGCGTCAACCTTGCTTGGAAAGGAAAAAAGGATTATTGAAAAGCCAAGCCAGTAAAAGAGAATGGAAACAGGAAGCATTCTTGCAAAAGACTGGGCAGCAAAAACCAGAAGCTCAAGGCCCAAAATAGTGCCTATGACAAAAGGCGCAATGCTGATTATCGGGGACTGCCAAGCACGGGGAATGCCGTGCCTTACAAAAGCCTCTTCGGGGTCGAAAAGCTTCACCTCTTTCACATTAACACCTACAAGCACGCAGGCAAGGTAATGCGAAAGCTCGTGAAAAACAATTCCAGGAAAAAAAACCTGCTGAAAAGGAAAAGCCATAAAAACCAATAAAATTAGAAGCTAACCAAATAAAAAACAAGTTTAAAAACACATTTGCGCCAAAATTAACTTATTAATCGGCAAAAGTAAAAGTGCAGGGTGTTTTTTTGAACAAAAAACTATTCTTAACAATTTTTATAATTTTAACACTTTTTTCATTTTCAATGGGAACACTTGCAACAACGGAAAGCCAGGAAATAACACAAGGTGAACTTCAAGAATTAATCCAAAGACTTGCAAATGCGGTTTCTCCAGCAGATGCATATGTAATATTATCAACGGCAGAAACAGGCACAACACAAACATGCACTTCTTTCACATACAGCAATTGGGGCGCATGCAGCAACGGAACACAAACAAGAAACATACTCTTCTCAACACCAAACGGGTGCACAGGCGGAAACCCAATACTTTCACAAACATGCAGCCCTGCCTGCACAGAAACAAGCTGGACACCAGACTCATGCACAATATGCAATGGAACAAGCTTTACACAAACAAGCAACTGCGAAACAACCAGAACAAGCACTGGAACAAAAACTTGCACACAAACATGCACTTCTTTCACATACAGCAATTGGGGCGCATGCAACAACGGAACACAAACAAGAAACATACTTTCCCAAACACCCACAGGATGCACAGGCGGAAACCCAATACTAAACCAAGCATGTACACCGGCACAGGAAACATGCGGAGCATACAGCGGTTATCCGCTGGGAGAAAAACCAAACTGTTTATACGGCGCAAACCACAACACTGGGCAGGCAAAAGCAGCAGGGACAAAAATAATCGCAACAATTTTACAAGGAAACAACTGCCCGGAATTGCAATGCACATGCCAGGGAACAACAACACACCCGGCACAAGCAGGATGGGAATGCACAATCAGCCAAACTGCACAAGCATGCACAAGCTTCAATTACAGTGACTGGAGCGCATGCACCAACGGGATTCAAACAAGAACAATTTTAAGCTCAAGTCCGGCAGGATGCACAAACGGAAACCCGACCCTCGCACAAACCTGCACAACAACAGGAACATGCACAACAAAAATAAACGGAACAACAATCCGAACAACAACCGCAACAGGCACAACCAATTGTTACAACCAGATAAGCTATGGAAGCAACAACTGCGCATACTACAAACAAAACTATCCAAACAGCTTCATAACAGGAACAAACACACTGGAAATGTATTACAACAACACAAGAATAAACACAGAAACATGCACACAAAATCCGCCAACATGCACAGGCTTCACATACAGCGCTTGGAACGCATGCAGCAACGGAACACAAACAAGAAACATACTTTCCCAAACCCCCACAGGATGCACAGGCGGAAACCCAATACTTTCACAAACATGCGCAACACACCAGCCAGAGCGCCAACCCTGCTATATCTGCTGGGGAATTTTAGGCTGGCTTCTAAGCTGCAGGTAAAAAAAACCTGGAACAAAAAAATGAATTACAAAATTAGTCTTCTATTTCAATTCCGAATTCCCTGTCGATTTCGCGCGCGGTTTTTTTCATTTTTTCAAAAATCCTTTCAATGTCTTCCTGGATTTCTTCGATTGTGCGGAACATGCTCTGGCTTCTCGGGGCATAAAACCTGCCCTGCCTTACAATCAGGCCGGAACGCTGGAGGTTGTTGAGATGGTTTATTACAGAGCCGCGCGACATTTTAACTGATTTTGCAAGCTGCGTGCTTGAAACAGGCCTTCCTTTTTCGGCAGCAACAACAACAGCGCGGAAAATGCCCGAAGCAGTCTTCTCCCTGTCAATCGGCTCGAAAAAGCCGAGGCTTGAACAGAGCCATTCGAGTTCCTTGTCAAGGTCCCTTGAAAAAGGAGGCTCAATTTTCTTGACAACAACCTTGAAATTATTCCTCCCCGAAAGGCGCGCCATATAGTGAAAAGAGCCCAGAAAGGAATAAAAAGGTTTTGTTTAAACAAATATGTAATTGTTTAAATAATTTAGACACGTGGTTTTGGTGGAAAATTCACCTGCTGCAGAAAGCAGACGGCACAGCGAAGAGAAGCCCAAAGAGGCAAAAAAAGAGCCTGAAACAAATGCCAAGATAACAGGAAGCACGGGGGAAATCCAGAAAAAAGAAGCGGAGATAAAGGAATTGCGGGAAACTTTGCAGAGGCTTCAGGCGGATTTTGAGAATTACTGCAAGCGCATTGACAGGCAGAAAAAGGAATTTGTCGAGTTTGCAAATACTGAAACAATCAGGGAATTGCTGCCCCTGCTTGACAGTTTTCAGGCAGCAATTGAAAAACTCCGGGACATGGAAATTGTTTCAAAAAAAGAGGCTTTGGAGGGCATTGGTGCACTTGAAAAACATTTGTTTGCAATAATGCAAAAGCACGGCCTGCAGGAAATCGGGACAAGGGAGAAAAAATTCGACCCCCTGCTCCACGAGGCAGTGCTGCATGAGAACAATCCTGAAAAAAAGGATAATGAAATCCTTGAAGAGCTGCAGAAGGGCTTTCTTCTCAAGGGAAAGCTGTTGAGGCCTGCAAAAGTAAAAATAAACAGGGCCGAGAAAAAATAAAGGGCGTGATGATTATGAAAAAAGTTTTTTTTATACCAAACCCGTTTCCGGGGGATGTGGATGATTTCATCCCTGACACCCCGAGCGGGCCGTTTGACCAATAAAAAAATTTTCAGGTGAGGTTATGGCAAGAGAAAGAATAATCGGAATTGATCTGGGCACTTCGAATTCGGCAGCGGCTTTTCTGGAAGCGGGAAAACCGAAAATAATCCCAAGCGGGGAAGGCGCTTCTGTTTATGGAAAGGCATTCCCTAGTTATGTGGCTTTTACAAAAGAAGGCCAGCTTCTTGTGGGGGAGCCCGCGAAAAGGCAGGCTGTAAGCAATCCTGAAAGGACCTTTACAGCATTCAAAAGAAAAATGGGAACAAGCTTCAGGTATAAAGTCGACAACAAGGAGTACACGCCGCAGCAATTGAGCGCTTTTTTGCTCCAGAAAATAAAAAAAGATGCCGAAGAATTTTTGGGCGAGAAAATAGAGAAGGCTGTCATTACAGTCCCTGCCTACTTTGACGACAACCAGAGGCAGGCAACAAAGGATGCGGGAAAAATCGCTGGCCTTGACGTCATAAGGATTGTCAACGAGCCCACTGCGGCCAGCCTTGCCTACGGCCTTGACAAGCAGGGAAAGGAGCAAAAGGTCTTGGTTTTTGATTTCGGCGGCGGGACTCTTGATGTCACAATAATGGAATTCGGTTCCGGCGTGTTTGAAGTGAAAAGCACTTCAGGGGACACGCAGCTCGGCGGAACAGACATGGATGCCGCGCTTGTTGAATTCGTTTCAAGGGAATTCTCAAGGACAGACGGGATTGACCTGAAAAAGGATTCAATGGCAATGCAGAGGCTCAAAGAGGCATGCGAAAGGGCGAAAATAGAATTAAGCTCTGTAATGGAAACAGACATCAACCTTCCGTACATTACTGCAACAAAAGAAGGCCCGAAGCACCTTGCAATGAAACTCACAAGGGCAAGGCTTGAACAGATTTTAGAGCAGATTATCAAAAAATGCGAAAAGCCCGTAAAACAGGCGCTTGCGGATGCAAAATTAACCCCTGCGGAAATAACAAAAGTAATCCTTGTAGGCGGCCCAACAAGAATGCCTGCAGTGCAGAGGTTTGTGGAATCAATTTTAGGCGCAAAGCCGGAAAGGGGGGTAGACCCGATGGAATGCGTTGCTGCAGGCGCTGCAGTGCAGGCAGGAGTGCTTGCAGGAGAGGTAAAGGACATTCTCCTCCTTGATGTTACTCCCCTGACTCTTGGAATTGAAACTCTGGGCGGAGTAAGGACCCAGCTCATTGCAAGAAACACGACAATTCCTACAAGAAAAAGCCAGGTTTTTTCCACTGCTTCAGACAACCAGCCTGCTGTCGACATCCATGTGCTGCAGGGGGAAAGGGAAATGGCTTCCGACAACAAAAGTTTGGGAAGATTCCAGTTGACAGGGATTCCGCCGGCGCCAAGAGGCGTGCCCCAGATAGAAGTTTCTTTTGACATTGATGCAAACGGCATAGTAAATGTTACTGCAAAAGACCTCGGCACAGGAAAGGTGCAGAGCATACAAATAGTCGCTTCACAGAAGCTGAACGAGGAAGAAATTGAAAAAATGAAGAAAGATGCGGAAGCGCATGCGGAAGAGGACAGGAAAAGAAAAGATGAAATTGACGTCATTAACCAGGCAGATGCCGCATTGTATTCTGCGGAGCAGACAATCGAGCAGTTCAAGGACAAAATCAGCCAGGAACAGACAATAAAAATAACTGAAAAGCTCAATGAGCTGAAAGACCTGCTGAAACAGGAGCCGAAAGATGCGAAGAAAATAAAGCCCAAGCTTGACGAGCTGAACAGGCTGCTGCAGGAAATAGGAAAGGAAATCTACGGCAAAGCGGGAAAACAGCAACAGCAGGAAAACAACCGGGAAAATGAAGGGCCCGATGAAGAAAAGCCGAAAGGCAAGAAAGGAAAAGTTGTTGATGCGGACTTTGAAGAAAAAGACTAATGAAGAGAATTTGAATGGCGGAAAAGCGGGATTATTATGAAGCCCTCGGATTGAAAAAAGGCGCGGGCATCGAGGAAGTGAAGCAGGCTTACAAGGAGCTCGCAAAAAAATACCATCCCGACCTGAACAAGGACCATGGCGCAGAGGAAAAATTCAAGGAAATCCTTGAAGCATACCAGGTACTTTCAAACCCGGAAAAAAAGGCCAATTACGACCAGTACGGGCACGGCTTTGAGGGCTTCCAGGGGTATCAAAGGCCTGAAGGTTTCGGCGCGGCTGGATTCGATTTTGATTTTGAAAACCTTTTCAGGAACATGGGCGGCTTTGAGGAATTCGGCTTTGGAAATATCTTCGGGGGCCAGTTCGGGCAGGAAAGGCAGTCAAGAAAAACAAAAGGCTCGAACATACGCGTTGACATGACTCTTTCTTTTGAAGAGGCTGTTTTCGGGACTGAAAAGGAAATAACGGTTGAACGGATTGAAAACTGCAGGGCCTGTGAAGGAACAGGCGCAAAAGATGCAGAGCTTTCAACATGCCCGCAGTGCAGAGGCACTGGAAGGGCAAGGCATATGCAGAGAACCCCTTTCGGGCTTTTTGCAGCAGAATCAACATGCCCGAAATGCAGAGGCACTGGAAGGATTGCAGAAAGCCCCTGCAAAGAATGCAGGGGAGAGGGAAAAGTCCTTGTGGAAAAAACAATAAAAGTAAAAATTCCCGCAGGCATTGATACGGGCAACCATCTGCGGCTTTCGGGGCAGGGAAATGAGGGCAGTGCAGGCACCGGCGATATTTATATTGTGGTTTTTGCTGAAAAGCACAAGCTGTTCAAGAGGGATGGCGCCGATATTTTTGCTGAAATCCCGGTCAGCTTTGCCGAGGCGGCGCTCGGCGCGAAAATTGATGTTCCCACACTGAAGGGGGAAGTTTCATTGAGCATTCCTCCAGGAACACAGACAGGCACTATTTTCAGGCTGCATGGAAAAGGAATAAAGCGCCTTGAAGGAAAGGGGTTCGGGGATGAATTTGTAAAAGCAATAATTGAAACACCGAAAGACCTCGGCAAAAGGCAGAAAGAATTGTTCCAGGAACTGCTTAAAAATGAAAAAGAAAGGGAAAAAAGAAAAGGCTTATTTGAAAAACTTTCCCAGGGCTTCCGGAAGCATTAGCGCTTCGAAAGCATATGCAAATCTTTAAATTCAAAAAAACCCTTACTATAACAGTGAATTGCTTGAAATTAAAGATTGCCCTGCTGGTGCTTTTTTTTGCGGTTATTTTTTCAGCCGGCTGCATCCAGACAGGCTTTGATTCAGAATTCCAGAAACTGACAGAGATGCAGCAGAGATACGGCCTGGGAGAACAGCTTGCCCCTGCAAGCCTGAACGAAATTGCTGTTTTCAAGGGGGAGCTTTCAAAAATGAAACAGCAGACAAAAGATGCGGCTTTCAGCTCTTTTATTGATGCAAGGATAAATGCGGCCGAAACAATGGAAAACCTTCTCCTTTCGGATTTGGAAATGCAGAGAATAAACCCGGCGGACATTGACTGCACGGTTACAGGCCCGCTTTCAAAGGGAAAGGCGTTCCTTGACAAGGCATACAAAAAAAGCGAGACTGCAAAGGCAAGAATAGAGGCATTCAAAAGCAGTTATCCCACGCTTGCCGAAAAAGTCGGCAAGGCAGGCTTTGATGAGGCAAGAATGGACGATTTGAAAAAGGCGGCAAAAGAACAGTTTGACAATGCAACAATGTTTTGGCTTGAAAACTGCGAAAAATAAAAAAAATTGCATAGGATTAAAACACTTTTTTTCTGCAAGGTTTGTAGTGATTAAAGCATGGAATTAATCGCGCAGGGAGCAGAGGCAAAGCTTTTCAGGCAAGGCAAAACCCTTGTAAAGGAACGTGTTTCAAAAGAATACAGGTGCAGGGAGCTTGACAGGAAAATAAGGCGGGAAAGGACAGCTCTCGAAGCGAACCTTCTGAAAAAAGCGAAAAACATCGGAGTGAACGTGCCAAACCTCATTGAAACAGACAAGGAGGGCGCAAAAATAACAATGGAATTCATAGAGGGAAAGCGCACAAAAGACGCCCTTAATGAAAAAAATTTTGAAAAAATCTGCCTTGAAATAGGAAAAAACATTGGAAAGCTGCACTCATACGGGATAATACACGGGGACCTTACTACAAGCAATATTCTCCAGGACAAAAAAGGAAAACTTTTCTTTATTGACTTTGGGCTTGGTTTTAATGGCAGGAAAACAGAAGACAGGGCAGTGGACCTTATTGTTTTCAAAAAAACTTTTGAAGCCACGCACCACAAGCTCATGCCGAAAGGCTGGGAACTAATCCTTGAGGGTTATGCAAAAGAAAACAGGGAACAGGCAGGGCTAGTGCTGAAGCAGATAGAAAAAGTGGAAAAACGCGGCAGATACCACTAAGCCTTTCTTAGGAAGAAAGCCTTGGGAAAGAAAATTTAAGGGAAATAATCTTTTTCCTTTTCTAACAATCTTTTGGACTTGATTTTTATGAAAAAAGCCGCATCTGAAATCAAAAAATCCCTGCTGCTTGCAAGGAAAAACTGCCCCTGGGAAAAGGGGCAGACAATTGAAAAAAGGCTGAAAGAATTAAAGGGCGAGGTTGAAGAACTCGCACAGGCAATTGAAAAAAACGACCTTGAAAACATGAGGGAGGAATTTGGGGATGTTTTCTGGGACCTGATGGCAATCGGGATAATTGCAGAGGAAAAAAAATTGTTTTCAATAAAAGGCGCCCTTGAAGAAGTCAACAAAAAAATCCGGAACAGGAAGCCATGGATTTATGGCAAAGAAAAAATCACTACTATTGAAGAGGCCGAGAAGCGCTGGCATGAATTAAAGGCAATTGAAAAGGCAAAGAAAGGAAAAAAGCAAGCTATTTAAACCTTTACAAATGCAATTATTGTATTCTTTGTTTTGTTATTCTTTCATGAACCGTAAGGTCATGAAGGTGAAAATTTGTTGGATTTAAAGTGTTTTTATGTCTAGGATGCACAGTTCCGGAAGCGGCAAAAGCGGAAGCAAAAAACCCGTTTCCAAGAAAGCCCCGGACTGGGTTGAATTGAAGCCGAAAGAGATAGAAGAGGCGATTGTAAACCTTGCAAATGCAGGCCATCCCGCCTCTGAAATAGGCATTCTTTTGAGGGACCAGTACGGAGTGCCTGACACAAAAATTCTTACCGGAAAGACCATTACAAAAATTCTTGAAGAGCACAGCCTTGCGGGAAAAATTCCCGAAGACCTGATGAACCTTATCAGGAGAAGCGTAAAACAGCGGGCGCATCTTGAAAAAAACAAGAAGGACTTCGACGCAAAGCGCGGATACCAGCTTACTGTCTCGAAAATAAGGCGGCTTGTGGAATATTACAAGAAAAAGAAAAAAATGCCTTCTGACTGGCGCTATACGGAACAAGTGGCCGAACTGCTTGCAAAGTAAACGGGGATTTTATTGGATTTCGAAATTGTTTTCACTGAAAATAAAAAAAAGGCTTTTGAAAAAAAAGGCTCGATGAAAACAAGGGAAATTCTTGAAGAGTGCAACAAAATTTTGAAGGATTAAAAAAAGTGTTTTTATGCCGGCAATGGTTGAAGAAACAGCAAAGGAAACTGGAAAGAAAAAGGTTATCCAGAAAAGGACCACTCTTGACAAGTGGAAGAGAAAAAAATGGTTCAAGATAGTCGCGCCCGCTGAATTCAACAAGACAGAGCTCGGCGAGACGATTGTTGAAAAGCCGAAAAACCTGCTTGGCAGGACAATCAGGATGAACCTCGGGGATTTGAGCGGCCAGAAAACAAAAAGGCACATTACAGTCACTTTTAAAGTCAATAATGTGGAGGGCCAGCAGGCTGCAACAGAAGTCGTGGGCCACGAGATAAACCCCTCTTTCATGATAAGGATGACGAGAAGAAGGACAAGCAAAATGGAAGTTGTCCAGACAATTGAAACTTCTGACAAGAAAAAGATCAGAATCAAAACAATTGCATTGTCAGTAAAAAAGCTTGCTGCAAAACAGGAAACAGCAATTCGAAACCTGATTAGGCAAGAAATGGAAAACCATTGCACTAAAAAAAATTATGACCAATTAATGCAGGAACTTGTTTTCGGTTCACTGGCAGCAAAACTATTCAAAACAGTCAAAGCAATAGCGCCAGTCAGAAGGCTGGAAATAGTGAAAAGCCAGATTGAATAACTTTTTGGATTTAGAATAAAGCCAGAATTAAA
>JAQTPU010000089.1 GCA_028712575.1 Candidatus Iainarchaeum sp. | reverse complement strand
CTTGAAAACCAAGTGGCCAACAGGCACTGCAATCAAAGCAGCAAAAACAGGAAAATGGGCAGCATAAATTTTATCAGGCAATAGGGGAATTCCTTTTATTTGCAATGGCAATGAAAAAATAAGGTAATAAGGTGATTTTTTGCCTCCAAGGCCAAGAAGACGACAACCAAAGCAGGAACAATTGCAGATTCATATTGAAGGCCCTGGCGGCAGTATTTATGGCGCTGGCAGAGATACGCCTGAAAATGTGGGTTTTGTTAAACGAACAGTAACAGACACTTTTGGAAGCAATCCTGATTTTAAAGTGAAAATGGTTCATTCAACCGGGAAAAGTCCAGTGAGCATGTGGGAAATTCCCCCGGAAAAATGGAACGCGGTTTTTGGAGAGAAAAAGAAAAAATAATTATCTCCGCATTATTTCTGCGACTGCTTTTTGTTCTTCCGGAGTGAGGCTTGCAAGCCCGTATCTTGTGCTGTCAGGAGTTATTATTTTTGGGTGTTCTCCCTGCCTTGGTTTCTGCATTATGAAAATAGTTGGTTTTGCAAATTCTTCAGGCGACTCAATAGTTCCTGATTCCATTGCATAAAGAACTGTTTCCAGGTTTGTGCCCTGTTCAAAATATTTGTTTATCCTTGAAATTCTTCTTTTTGGGCTTGCTCTTTTTCTGATTGCCCATGCTTTCGAATGCAGGGCTTTTTTGTCAGAGATTTCTATTGCATGAAAACCCAGTCCTACATGCGATGCTGCTGCTTTGTAAAAGCGTGTTGCCGCCTTGTCCTCAACAATGATTATTCTTCCGCCAGGCTTTACTGCTTTTTTTGCGAGTTCGAGAAAAAGAATTGCCGGGCTTTCAGCTCCTCTTTTTTCAGAATAATGCGAAATGCAGTTCAGCACATAGCTTCCGAAAACAATGCTTCTGCTTCCGGGCTTTATTTTTTTCATTGCTTCTATTGCATCATGTGCAATCAGCTTGAGATTTTTTGGAAGCCTTTTCAGGCCAGTTCTTTTCAATGCTGCATCAATATCCACTATTTCTTTGTCTATTCCCAAAAACCGCCTTTTTCGCGCTTTAAGCCCGAGCGATTTTCTTTTGCGGGCTCGTTCTTCCGCCCTTGCCGCCTGAAAAAGCAATGCTTTTGGATAGCTTCCAGAACCTGCCTCAATAATCTCGAAAGGCCTTTTTCTTTTAAAAATGTTGAATCGCATATATGTTAAAATTATTTCACAATTAGAATTTAAGGCTTGCCGCAAAAATAAAAAGAAGGGCTGCTTTTAGCAGCAGCCTTCAAAGCATTTGCACATTTCCCTGCAGAGCTTTTTTCCTTCCGCAGTCCACTTGACATTGTGGCCGTCCTTGGTTTTTTCAAAAACGGCAACAGTCTTGTTATCGCAGACAAGCTTGCAATCCTTAGCCAAAAAAAACACCCCCTTTAAAATATTGGTTAACCGATATTATTACGGCCGAAGGGTTTTTTAAATTTATTGGATAACCGATATTATTATGGATTGCTGCAATATGAAGGGGTTTCTTTCCTACCTAATTTTATGGTGCCTGAACAAGGAAAGCCTGAACGGTGCGGAACTTGCGGAAGAGCTTGAAAAAAGGAAAGGCTCAAAGCCGAGCCCGGGCACTATTTACCCTGCCTTGAAGGAACTTTTGGAAAAGGGCCTTGTGAGCAGGGACAAAAGCAAGAAATATTCGCTTACAAAAAAAGGCGAAAAGGAACTGAAATCCGCCTGCAATTGTTTCTGCAGGGCTTTTTATGACATGCATGAAATGGCGAATTGCTGCAAGGGCAAGTGCTGATTCAGGCATTAAGCATCCAGACTGAAAAATTAAGCGCTGCCGCAAAGCTTGCCCAGCAGATATATGGGAGAAGAAGCCAGGCCGCTTTTTTTGAAACCCTGTGAAAGGAAATTATTGCTGCAAGAATAGCAAGCCATAGGGCAATTATTTCAATAAAGCCAAGTAACGGGTTTTTCAGGCCAAAGAAAAGAGCGCTCCAGAAAATATTCAAAAGAAACTGGAAGGCAAATATTCCGGCTGCGATTCTTGTTTCTTTTTTTTCCAGGCCGTTTTCGAGCACAAAATACAGCGCTATTCCCATTAATGCAAATAGCACTGTCCAGGCAGGGGCAAACAGCCAGCTTGGAGGCGTGAAAAAAGGCTTGTTCAGAAAAGAATACCAGCCCGCAATGTTTGGAACAGTAAAAATGCTTCCAATTGCGCCCATTAATTCACAGAGGATAATTAAGCCCAGCAATTTCAGGATTTTCATAGAAAAGTATTGTTCAAACCAGAATTTAATGTTTTTGCCGGGAATGACTAAATTGGCTTTTTCCTTATGCGCCTTGCAAGAATTCTGGCCCTTGCTTTTTCAGCGCGGTTGAGAATGGGCTGGTTTTCCCGCCTTGGCCTAATGCTTTTCAAAAAAAGTTCCTGTTCAATTGTTTCGGGAAAATGAAAATTCAGTTCAACAAAATCAGAAATTGAAATTCCTTTTTCCCTAAGCCTTGAAAGCAATCTGGGGTTTGCAAGGGCAGTATCTTGGCAGACACCAAGCAGGCCCGAGCGAATCTCGCCGTATGCTGCTTCAAGAGAATAGCCTTTCTTTGCAATCAAATAGCCTGCAATCATTGTGCCTGTTCTTCCGAGGCCCTTATCACAGTGAACAAGAACACGTGCATTAGGGTTTTTTTCAGCCAGAGCCATAATCTGCAAAAAACTTGAAAATTGCTTTCCCGTAGGCGGCTTATGTTCACGCACGGGAATGTTTGTAAAAGAAATTCCAAGGCTTTTCAGTTTGTCCCTGAAAGACATGCTCTGCCTGAATTGAATGCCTTTTTTCGGGACAAGGGAAACAACAACATTAATTCCAGAATCTGCAATATCCGGAACAGACAATGGCATTGCGGAAGCCGCAAGCTTTCCCTGCAAAACCCATCGAAAAGAAGGAATCCTTGAAGATTTTGGCAGAGGCATTAAAAGAATAAAAATAATTCTTGTTTTAAACCATAGCGAACTTTATTATAGCTATGGCAAAAATAACAAGAAAAAAACCAGTGCATCCATTCAAATTGCAGTGCGGCCTGCCAGCAGGCATTGAAGCCAGAGACAACACAAGAAAAGCCATTGTTAAAAGACTTGCAGGGCTTTCCTGCAGGGGCGGCATTAGCGACGAACTGAACTTTGGCAAACCAAGAAAAAGAAAAAAATAAATTGGCGAGAAACAAATTAATACTAGTTTTGTGCAATATCTTTAACATTTTGTTGTAAATATACCACAAAAAGTACTTTTTTCACGTGATTTAATGTTCACTCGAATGAAAGAATTTCGCGCGCGTTATGGCTTTACACAGGAAACTCTTGCTGCAAAAGTCGGCGTCTGCAGGGAAACAATTGTTTTCCTTGAAAAGGGAAAATACAATCCTTCCCTGAAATTAAGCCACAAAATTGCAAAGGCATTGCATGCAAAAATCGAGGAATTATTCATTTTTGAGGAAGAGGAATAAAAAATCAGTTATGTATACTATTGTGTTAGTTTCTTCAATGTTTCAAGAACTTCTTCAACATGGCCTGGCACTTGCACATTGTCCCAGTATCCTGCAATTTTTCCTTCTGGCGAAAGCAAAAAAGTGCTTCTTATTGCGCCTAAAAATTCTTTTCCCATGAATTTTTTCGGCCTCCAGACGCCATACAACTCGTGGACTTTTTTGTCCTCATCTGAAAGCAGTGTAATTCCCAATTTCCGCTTTTTTGAAAAATTCTTATGGCTTTTGCAGGAATCCCGGCTAATGCCCAAAATCCCTGCATTCAGGCTTTCAAATTCTTTTTTGTATTTTGTGAAATAAATTGCTTCAAGAGTGCAGCCTGGAGTATTGTCCTTTGGATAGAAATATGCCACTATCCATTTTCCAGTGAAATCTTTCAGGCAGACCTGTTTTTCGTCCGCATCTTTTAAACAAAAATCCGGAGCAGGAGAATTTTCTTTCAGCATAAATAAGAATGGTTTTTGGGATATAAAAGAACCGGGTTTCAGAAAAGATAGCTTCAGCCAGATGGCTATTTAACTTTTTAGCAGTTACAAGTATCTGG